>JASJEC010000009.1 GCA_030064845.1 Kiloniellales bacterium | reverse complement strand
GACGGGCCGCCGTCTTTCGAGGGGGCGGGCATGACCGAGCGCGACATCGCGCCGGCCGAGCGGCGCGCGGTGACCCTGGAGAACTGGGACTCGCCGCCCTTCAACCGCTGGGCCTTCCAGCACCTGCGCGAGATCCTGCCGACCGTTGCCGTTGCCCGGGCGCCGGACGCGGCCAGCGTCTTGCCGCGCGATCCCCAGGCGCTCGAGACCATCGCCTTCGAGGGCTTGGAAGGCCGGCCCAAGACCGTCGGCGCGCTCCTGGCCGAGACCTACACCGACGGCTTTTTGGTGCTGCACCGTGGCCGCATCGTCTCGGAGCGCTACTACAACGGCATGACCGAGCGGACGCCGCACCTCTCGCAGTCGGTCGGTAAGTCCCTGGTCGGCGCCGCCGCGGGCGTCCTGATCGGCCGCGGCCTGATCGATCCCGAGGCGCCGCTGGTCGACACCGTCCCGGAGCTCAAGGCCTGCGGCTACGGCACGGCGACGCTGCGCCACGTGCTCGATATGCGGAGCGGCGTGCGCTTCTCCGAGGTCTATACCGATCCGGCCTCCGACGTCTTCAAGATCGACGCGGCCTGCGGCTGGAAGCCGCGCCACGATCCGGGCTGGCCGGCGACGGTCTACGACCTGATCCTCTCCCTGGAGCAGGACCGCGAGCACGGCGGACCGTTCCAGTACCGCTCGATCGAGACCGACGTGCTCGGCTGGGTCCTGGAGCGCGCCGTCGGCAAGCGCCTGGCCGCGCTTGTCTCCGACGAACTCTGGCAGCCCCTGGGCGCCGAGGAGGACGCCTCCTTCACCGTCGACTCCGAGGGTACGGCGGCGGCCTCCGGCGGCTTCAATGCGACCCTGCGGGACTACGGCCGCTTCGGCCAGATGATGCTCGACCAGGGCTGCTTCGACGGCCGCAGGATCGTCCCGGCCGAATGGGTGCTCGAAAGCCGGCGCGGCGACCCCTCGGTGTTCGGCGCGCCCTATACCGAGACCCTGCCCGAAGGGGCCTACCGCAACCAGTTCTGGATCGAGGACGCCGGGAGCGACGCGATCCTGGCGCGCGGCGTCTTCGGGCAACTGATCTACGTCTGCCCCGAGTTCGACCTGGCCGCGGTCAAGCTCTCGACCTGGCCCGACTTCCAGAACCCGGCCTTCAGCATCGAGACCCAGCGCGCGTTGCGCGCCATCGGCGCGGCGCTGAGTTAGCCTTGGAAGCTGATCACTCTTTTTCTGTCATTGCCGGACTTGATCCGGCAATCCAGAGCAACCAAAAGCCTGGATGCCCGAATCAAGTCCGGGCATGACAAAGTAGAGGGGGCCCTTGTTATGACCGACCTCGAGCTCTGCTACCTGCCCGCCACCGAAGCCATCGCGCGCTTCAAGGCGCGGAGCCTCTCGCCGGTCGAGCTGATGCGCGCGGTGATCGGCCGCGCCGAGGCGGTTGAGCCGGAAATCAACGCGCTGACCTACACCTTCTTCGAGCAGGCGCTGGAGCAGGCGAGGAAGGCCGAGGCGCGCTACATGAAGACCGACGGCCGCACCCGGGCGCTGGAAGGCCTGCCGGTGGCGGTCAAGGACGAGAGCACCATCAAGGGCCAGCCGACCTCCAACGGCTCGTTGATCCTGCAGGACCAGGTGGCGGACAAGACCAGCTTCCTGAACGAGCGCGTCCTTCGGGCCGGCGCCATCGTCCACGCCCGCACGGCGACGCCGGAGTTCTCCTGCGCCGGCTATACCCACAGCCGGCTCTGGGGCGTGACCCGGAACCCCTGGAACCCGGCCTTCACCCCGGGCGGCTCCTCCGGCGGCTCCAGCGCGGCGCTCGCTTCGGGAACCGCCGCGCTCGCCACGGGCTCGGACATCGGCGGTTCGATCCGCATTCCCGCCTCGACCTGCGGCCTCGCCGGCTTCAAGCCGCCCTACGGGCGTAACCCGGAGGACCCGCCCTTCAATCTCGATTTCTATTGCCACACGGGGCCCCTGGCGCGGAACGTCGGCGACATCGTCCTGATCCAGAACGTCATGTGCGGGCCTCACCCGCAAGACATCGCGACGCTCCGGCCCAAGCTGCGCCTGCCGGCTACCGCGAAACCGATCGACGGCTGGAAGATCGCCGCCTCGATGGATCTCGGCTTCTACGAGGTCGACCGTGACGTGCGGCGCAATACCGAAGCGGCGCTCGAGGTCTTCCGCGGCCTGGGGGCGACCGTCGAACAGGTCGAGCTGCCCTGGACCCAGAAGATGCTGGAGGCGGGATTGAGGTACCTCGAGCACCTCTTCGGCGCCTCGATCTCCACGTACCTGGAAGAGCACGGCGAGAAGCTGACCAGCTACGCCCGGGCCTTCGCGGAGAAGGGGCGCGACTCCAAATCCACCGACTTCCTGCGCTCCCTCGAGGTCGCCGGCGAGATGTACGAGACCTTCGGGCCGATCATGGCGAAGCACGACCTCTTCATCTGCCCGACCACCGCGCTGCCGGCGGTCAAGGCGGACTTCGACCAATCCCGCGACACCGTGGAAATCAACGGCAAGGCGGTCAACCCCATGCTCGGCTGGGTCATGACCTCGCCGTTCAACACGCTGAGCCGCTGCCCGGTGCTGACCCTGCCGTCAGGCCGCGCCGGCAACGGCGTGCCGACCGGCATCCAGCTGGTCGGCAAGACCTACCGCGACGTCGACGTCATCCGCGCCGGCCTGGCCTACGAGGCCGCCGCCGCCCCCTGGTACCGCGACCAGGGCAGCCGCCCGGCGCTGTAGAGGCGCGCCGAGAGAAAACCAACCCGCGCGCGCGGCGATATCGTTTCTTAAGGAAATCGCGTGAACGTCGAGCTTTCAACGGCTCAGCGAAGGAACCGATCGCGGCCATGGCCATGAACCTGCGGCCTCATCCAGACCTCGAGAGCGAGCCCGCCCTCCTGGCGGACACCGTCGCCTGGATTGCGATCGTGGCAACCATGCTCTTCGCAGCGCCGATCACCTGGACTCTTGAGTTCTTCTGGGGACCTTTCGGTTGGCTCGCGACCGGCACCTCTTGGCTCGGCTGGTTGACGATTTCGGGATGGTGCATTCACAAGTGGGGCAAGGTTCCCCTCGACCGCTTCATCGCCTGGGTCAACGGCGGGCTTCCGACCCCCAATGCCCTGCAGCCTGGATATCTGTGGCTCTTGAAGCGGCCTTGGGTCTTCACCTGGGTCGTATGCCTGATGATTGTCTTCGCGCCATTTTGGCGCGAGTGGCGCGCGTACCGGAATCAAACGGCGACCCCTCCGCCACAGTCCGCCGACCCGTCGGCCATCTTCCTGGATAGCCTCCTGACCGTCTTTGGTTTCGGCCTCGCCCTGCTCTTTTTCTTAAGCTTCGTGATCACCGTCAATCTCCGCAGCAGGCGGGGCGGATCGACCTGAACATCAAGAGGCTGAGCGCGCCAGGAACTCGACCAGGCGGCGGTTGTAGGCCTCGGGGTCTTCGGCCAGGCCCATGTGCCTGAGGCCCGGCAGGATCGCGAGTTCGGCGCCGGGGATCAGCGCGGCCAGGCGCCGGGCCATGTCGGGCGAATTGCCTCGGTCCTCCGTGCCGGTCATGACCAGGGTCGGGCAGGCGATCGCCGAGACCGCCTCGGCCAGCTCCAGGTCGCCTTCCGCCAGCACCCGGTAGGAGAGCGGGTAGACCGCCGGGTCGTTGGCCAGGATCCAGCCGCGCACCCGTTCCAGCACCTCCGGGTGGCGTGCCGCGAAGTCCGCCGTGAACCAGCGGGCCAGCGCCTCGTCCACCGTGGCGGCGGGGCCGCCCGCCTCGGCGATGGCGACCCGCCGGCGCACCGCGTCGCGCTCGGCCTCGCTGCGGGCGTGGGCCGAGTTCAGGACTGCCAGCGCCGACACGCGCGCCGGGTAGGCGAGGGCGAAGGCGCGCACGATCATGCCGCCGAGGGAGAAGCCGACCAGGGCGGCCGAGTCCCAACGCAGGTGGTCCATCAGGCCGGCGACCTGGTCGGCGAAGCGGCCGAGCGAATAGGGGCCCGGCGGCTTGGCGCTCGCGCCGTGGCCCAGCAGGTCGTAGCGCAGCACCCGGAAGCGCGCGGTCAGCGCCGGCCACTGCCAGTCCCACATGGCCCGGGTCATGCCGAGACCGTGGACCAGGACGACCGGCGGCCCGGCGCCATGCTCCGGCCCGGCCACCTCGTAGGCCGTGCCCTCGATGCGACCCTCGGCGAGGGTCACTCCGCGGCCACGGGCTTCGCGCTGTCCTGGAAGGCCGGCATGACCTCGTCGATGAAGAGCTTGAGCGAGGCCTTTTGCTGCTCCGGCGGCAGGCCATAGGCGCCGTTGTAGCAGAAGTAGTCGACGCCGAGCGCCTCGTAGCGCTTCAGCTTGGCGATCGCCTGCTCGGGCGTCCCCAGCACCAGGTTCTCCAGCAGGTTCTCCGGCGCGTACTCCGCCTGGTTGGTCAAGAGCGCGGGGTCCGGCTCCTGGGGGAAGCCGTCGACCACCGGAGCCAGGTTGCGGAACAGGTTCTCGAACTGCCGGCCCTGGCGCTGGATCGACTCGATGAAGACATCGCCCTCCGCCGGCTTCGCGAAGACGCCGGTGTGGCGCATGGTCATGAAGCGCGGGCGCTTGACCCCGGGCGCGGCGGCCAGGGCCTCCTCGAAGCGGCCCATGTAGGTCTCGACCTCGGCGAAGGGCCGGGTCAGCGCCCAGGTCATGACGTCGTAGCCCTCCTTGACCGCGGCGTTGAAGGTGCCGGGATCGCGCGCCGCCACCCAGATCGGCGGGTGGGGCTGCTGCAGCGGCTTGGGCACCGAGGTCGAGGTCGGGAAGGACCAGTATTCGCCCTCGTGGGCGTAGTCGCCCTGCCACAGGGCCTTCAGCGCCGGCAGCATCTCCAGCATCATGGGCACGCCGAGGTTCGGATTCTCCCCACCGGCCATGCGCTCGAACTCGCGCTTGTAGGCGCCCCTGCCGATGCCGAACTCGAGCCGCCCGCCCGAGATCAGGTCGAACAGGGCCGCTTCGCCGGCCAGCCGGATCGGGTGCCAGTAGGGCGCCACGACCACGGCGGTGCCGAGCCGGATGCGGTCGGTATGAGCGGCCAGGTGGGCCAAGAGCTGGAACGGCCCCGGCGCGATCGTCATCTCCAGGGCGTGGTGCTCGGCCGCCCAGAGGATGTCGAAGCCGCCCTCGTCGGCCATGCGCGCCATGTCGGTCAGGTTGGCCAGCACCGCCCGCATGTCGGCCTCGGGCGTCATGCGCTCCAGATTGATGACGAGGTTGAACCGCATGGCATGCCTCCTTCGCGCCGCCCGGGGGTCCGTGTCGGCCGGCTGCGCCCTATAAGACGCGCCTTTGGCCCTCGCCGTAAACTTGAAAAAGACTCGATTTCACGGAACAATTTTTTCATGCGAAGCCTCCGCCAGCGCCTGCCGCCGCTGAACGCCCTGGTCGCCTTCGAGGCCTCGGCCCGGCACCTCAGCTTCACCCTGGCGGCCCAGGAGCTCGGCGTCAGCCGCGAGGCGGTCAGCCGCCAGATCCGCATCCTCGAGGCCGACCTCGGGCAGAAGCTGTTTCTTCGCCGTCACCGGGCGCTCGACCTGACCGGGGCGGGCGAGGCGCTGCACGCCGACGTGCGGAACAGCCTGGGCCGGCTGGCCGAGGCGGCGGAGCGGCTGCGCGGACGGCGCCGGCCCGCGCAGGTGACGGTGGCCGCGACGGTCGCGCTGGCGAGCTTCTGGCTGACGCCGCGCCTGCCCGGCTTCCGCGCCGCCCATCCCGACGTGGAGCTGCGCGTGGTGGTCTCGGACAGGCCGGTCGACCTGGCGCGCGAGGGCATCGACGTCGCGCTGCGATACGGCGACGGCCGCTGGCCAGGCCTGGTCACGCGGCGCCTCTTCGGCGTGGAGTCCTTCCCGGTCTGCGCGCCCGGCTATCTCGCCGACAGCCCGGCGATCGAGGCGCCCGCGGACCTGCTGCGGCACACGCTGCTCAACCTGGACGGCAGCGTCCACGCCCTGGAGGACTGGCGCTGGTGGCTGCAGGCCTGCGGCCTCCCGGTCCCGGAGAGCCATCGCGTGGTCGGCTTCGACAACTACGCCAACGTCATCCAGGCGGCCATGGAGGGCCAGGGCATCGCGCTCGGCTTCAGCGGCATCCTGGACGGCCTGCTCGAGCGCGGCGACCTGGTTCGTCCCCTCGAGACGCAAAGAGGCAAAGGGCTCAGCGTCTATCTCGCCGTGCCCAGCGGACAGGACCTCACGCCAGCCCAGCGAGCTTTCCACGATTGGGTCCTGGCGGAAGCACACCTCGCAGAACCCGCGACATGCGGACCGGCGCCGGCCGTTCCGCTCCGGCGCCCCCGCCAGTCTTGACCTCGATCATCGCGTAACCGCCCCGGCGCGTGCTCGATCGCGGGCGCGGCTGTAAAGGAGCGGGCGATGAAGAGAGGCATGATGAAGCGAGGCCTGATGGTCGTCGTCGGGGTGATCGGGACCGTCATGCTGATGGCCGCGCTCCATCATGTCGTGGTCGTGGTCTCCAGGGGCGGTTCCGGCCTGGCGGAAATCGCCGGCGCGACCTGCCGCTATTGCCACGGCGCGGCCTACCAGGACCCCGGGAAACCGGCGGCGGACTGACGGCGCGGGACCAGCACCCCGCCGCGCGCAAGATTTTGCTGAGTGCCGGCGCCGAACTGGGCTATGCCTGAACCCTTCGGAGAGAAGCACCAAGGGGAGGCGGGACCATGGCCGCGCTTGAACGCTACCAGATGCTGATCGACGGCCGCTGGGTCGACAGCGAGAGCGGCGAGACCTTCGAGAGCGTCAACCCCGCGAACGGCCGCCCCTGGGCCGAGATCCCGGCGGCCGGCGCCGCCGACGTGGAGCGCGCCGTGGCGGCCGCCCACCGCGCCTACGCCGAAGGCCCCTGGTCGCGCATGACGCCGTCGGAACGCGGCCGCTGCCTACGCCGGCTGGCCGACCTGCTGGCCGAGGCCTCGGAGGACCTGGGGCGCGTCGAGACGGTCGACACCGGCAAGATGCTCAAGGAGACCCGCTGGCAGGCTAAGTACATCGCCGAGTTCTTCCACTACAACGCGGGGCTGGCCGACAAGGTGCAGGGCGACACCCTGCCGATCGACAAGCCCGACCTCTGCGTCTTCACCACGCGCGAGCCCCTGGGCGTGATCGCCGCCGTCGTGCCCTGGAACTCCCAGCTCTTCCTGACCGCGGTCAAGCTCGGCCCGGCGCTGGCGGCCGGCAACACCGTGGTGCTGAAGGCCTCGGAGCTGGCCTCGGCGCCGATGCTGGCGTTCGGCCGGCTGATCGAAGAGGCCGGGATCCCCGACGGCGTGGTCAACATCGTCACCGGCTTCGGCGAGCCCTGCGGACGCGTGCTGACCTCGCACCCCCTGGTCGCCCGGGTCAGCTTCACCGGCGGCCCGGAGAGCGCACGTCACGTGGTGCGCAACACGGCGGAGAACTTCGCGCAGGTCTCGCTCGAGCTCGGCGGCAAGTCGCCGGTCATGGTGTTCGAGGACGCCGACCTGGAGAGCGCGGCCAACGGCGTCATGGCCGGCATCTTCGGCGCCAGCGGCCAGAGCTGCGTTGCCGGGTCCAGGCTCTATCTCCAGGACTCGATCGCCGACGCCTTCCTCGAGGACCTAGCCGCGCGCGCCGGAAAGATCCGCATCGGCGATCCCCTGGCCGAGGAGACTCAGATGGGGCCGCTCTGCACCGAGGCGCAGCTGACCCGGATCGAGGCCGAGGTCGAGAAGGCCCGCGGCCAGGGCGCCCAGCTGCGCGCCGGCGGCCAGCGCCCGGCGCACCTCGACGCCGGCTGGTACTACGAGCCGACCATCCTGGAGTGCCCGCGCCAGGAGACGGCCATCGTAGACACCGAGCTGTTCGGCCCGGTCCTCAGCGTGCTGCGCTTCAAGACCGAGGACGAGGTCCTGGCCATGGCCAACGACACCAGGTACGGCCTGGCCTGCGGCATCTTCACCCGCGACGTCGGCCGGGCGCTGCGCCTCTCGCGCAACACCCGCGCCGGCATCGTCTGGGTCAACACCTACCGGGTGATCTCGCCCATCGCCGAGTTCGGCGGCTTCAAGGACTCGGGCTACGGCCGCGAGAGCGGCTTCCAGGCGATCTACGACTACACCCGGCCCAAGACCGTCTGGATCAATACTTCGCCCGAGCCGATCGCCGACCCCTTCGTGATGCGTTAGGCCTGCTTTCAGCGCGCCGCCTGCTGCAGAATGGCCTTCTCGGCATCGCTGTTCTCGCCCCAGACCGGCACGGCGTTGGCGCTGAACAGGACGGTCGCGCCTTCCAGGGGACGGTAGGCCTGGCGGCGGGCCGGCTTGGGCCCGATCAGGACGTGGCCGGTCCGGTAGGCGCTGACCGCGGTGTCGGGCGGGCGAATGTGCTTGCCGATCCAGCTGCGAAAGGCCGCGTGCTCCCTTGTGGCCTTCTCGACCAGGTATCGGAAGCTCGTTCCCGCGATCTCCGTCTCGGTCTCGACCTTCTCCAGAACCCGCCAGGTCTCGTCGACGGGCCTCTGCGGCGGGATGAAGCAGCGGCGTTGCTGTGAGCCGTCGCGCACGGTGAAGGCCAGGCGCGCGTCCTCCGGTGCGTTGGCCAGCGCCTGGGGTCGGCGGGCAAAGACCGCCACGCCGTCGAGCCGCGCGCCCTCGGCGAGCTGCAACGACCAGAGGGTCTCGTCATGGGCGGCGAGCATCAGATAGACCGGGCGCGTGGTCTCCGTCACGAAGACGTCGACCTGGCCGACCGAGGCCGAGCGGACCAGCTCGGCCGGGGTCGGCGGTTCGCCGGCCGCACCGCTGTCGGGAGAAAGCTCGGCTTTCCGCATCGCCGCGATGTCTTCGCGGTTCACCAGGAAAAGCGGGGTCTCGTGCTTCCCGCCGTGAATCTCGACGAAGGCCACCAGAGCCTCGGGCGAAGGGGCGGGAAAGCCGCAAGCGCCGTCCAGGGCCGAGGGGGCCAGCAGGGTCGGCATCCTGGTACCGGGGCGCCGATAGTCTTCGACCAGCTCCTGCGCCCAGTAGACGCGGGTGGCGAGGTCGGTGGTCACCGCTGGAGGAAAATAGACCGCCCCGTAGTCGTCCTTCATGACGTTCGACCCCGGGAAACCGGCCGGGATCTCCGAATCGTCGTTGCAGGCGCCGAGGACGAGGAGCGCCGCGCAGATCGAGATCCGAAGCCGAGGCGCCAAGGCCGCCCCCCTGGTTTGTCTGATTCGGGGGGATATAGGGCCATCCCCGGCTTAAGGTTCGGTTGATGGCCTCAACGACGGTAAGCCCGGCAGGCCCCTGCCCCCGGATCTCCTCTAAGTCGATGACCTAGAACGGATTCAGACGTTTAGAGGATCTGGCTCAGGAACTCCTTGGTCCTGGGGTCCTTGGCCTCGGTGAAGAAGGTCGCGGGCGGGCCGTGCTCGACGATGATGCCCCGGTCGGTGAAGTAGATGTGGTTGGCGACTTCGCGGGCGAAACCCATCTCGTGGGTCACCAGGATGCAGGTCATGCCCTCCTCAGCCAGCTCGCGAATCGTCACCAGCACTTCCTTGACCGTCTCGGGATCGAGCGCGGCGGTGACCTCGTCGAACAGCATCACGTCGGGGTTCATGGCGAGCGAGCGGGCGATGGCGACGCGCTGCTGCTGGCCGCCAGAGAGCTCGCCCGGATAGCTGTCTTCCTTGCCCTCGAGGCGGACTTTCTTGATCAGGGTGCGGGCGCGCTTCTCGACCTCGGCCTTGTCCTCCTTGAGGACGTGGATCGGCGCCATCATGACGTTCTCGATCGCGGTCTTATGGGGGAAGAGATTGTACTGCTGGAACACCATGCCGACCTTCTTGCGGAGCTCCAGCTTGTTCAGGGCGGGGTCGTTGACCTCGCGGCCCTCGACCTTGATCGAGCCCGCCTGGATGTCGTTCAGCGCGTTGACGCAGCGGATCAGGGTCGACTTGCCCGAGCCCGAGGGGCCGATGATGCAGATACATTCGCCCTTCATCACGTCGAGCGAGACGCCCTTCAGGACCTCCAGATCGCCGAAGGACTTGTGCACGTCCTTGATCGAAACCATGGGCTGATCCGGCGTCCAGCCGGCGCCGTTCCCCTTGCCGTTGGATTGGTCGGTCATCGTTCAGGTCCTCTCTGCATCAGCGGCAAGCCGATCATCCACACCCTTTGTCATTGCCGGACGAGCGCAGCTCGAGTGCTTCGCACTTCCGGCAATCCAGGCGTTGTTTTCGTCACGCCGCCCCTGGACCCTCGGATCAGGTCCGAGGGTGACAATGGGGGACGTTGCTGAACCGTCCAATCTCCTGGTCCTCCCCTCCTCAGATCTTCACCAGGAACCGTCGCTCCAGCCTGATCGACCAGCGGGCGATGGGATAGGTGTAAACGAAGTGGATGAAGAGCAGGAACATGTAGAACGGCCAGATCAGTTCGGGCCGATCGCCCTCGGCGTTGAGCGCCTGGGTGGTGTGGGTCACCGACTCTTCGACGCCCATGATCGAGCAGAGCGGCGTCGCCATGGCCAGAATGCAGTACCAGTTGATCCAGGGCGGAATCATGCGCTTCACGCACTGGGGCAGGATGATCATCCACATGGTCTGGCGCCGGTTGAAGGCCAGGCTTTCCGCCGACTCCCACTGGCCCGAGGGCAGCGAAATCACGGCGCCGCGCACGACCTCCGAGATGTTCGCCATGACCGGCAGCGAAAAGCCGATCACCGCCTTCATCCAGTCGGGCACCGGCACCACGACGAAACCGAAGTCCAGCTCGAAGGGAAACAGCAGCATGATGCAGAACAGCAGCACCAGCCAGGGCGAGTTGCGGAAGAACTGGGTGACGATCCAGGATCCGCCGCGCACCGGCGCCAGCAGGGAGACCTGCATCAGGCCGAGGGCGGCGCCGGCCACCGTGCCGATGATCATGGCGAGGAAGGAGATGATCAGGTTGAGGGCGAAGCCCTCGAGAACGAAGGGCGCCCACTTGAAAAGCGCCTCCATAGGCCCGATCAAGGCCGGCGCGGTCGCCGCCTCCGCCGTGCCCACCGCCAGGACCAGGAGCGCGGTCATCCAGAACAGGTGCCGCGGCCCGAGATTGAGCCGATAGGTCCCCTCGCGCCGTTCAATCAGCGCCGCCCGCCGCGTCGTCTCGGCAACCGGCAGCAGGACCGGCAGGTCGGTCTTCGCCGCGCCGTCGACGCCGGGAATTGGCCTCGCGGCCGCCATCAGCCGTACCCCGGGATCTTCATGCGGCGTTCCCACTTGTGCATGAGCCACACGAGCACGCCGACCAGGAAGATGTAGTAGACGAAGAGCACGAACATCATCTCGGGCACGTTGACGTTGTCGGACCAGATCTGGTTGGCCGTGTACATCATCTCCGGCACCGCGATGGCGTAGGCCAGGGTCGTGGTCTTCAGCAGGTTGACAAGGTTGTTGTTCAGCGCCGGCAGGCAGACTCGGAAGGCCAGCGGCAGGATCACGTAGATGTAGGACTTCAGGCGCGTGTAGCCGAGCGCCTCGGCGGCCTCGCGGGTCGAGGTTGGCACCGCCTCGATGCCGGAGCGGAAGATCTCGACGTTGAAGGCGCCGGCAAAGAAGCCGAGCGAGATCGCGGCCCAGCCGAAGCTGCCGACTACCGGCTCCTCCCAGCCGCCGGCGTCGACCGTCGGCATAAGGCCCCAGCGGTCGAGCGTCGTGCCGATCACGAAGTAGAAGAACAGGATCTGCACGAAGGGCGGGGTGTTCCGGAAGAACTGGATGTAGCCCGCCATGCCGAGGCGGACCAGGCGCGACTTGGCGCCCTGGGCCCACGCGCCGACGATGCCGACGATCAGGCTGAGGATCAGGCAGACGACGATCAGCTTAAGCGAGATCCAGACCGCTTCGATGAAGCGGTCGTACTCGTACTGCTCGTAGAAGATGACGAAGTTCAGGCCCGTCGTATCATAGAGGGACCGGAAAAAGGGTGCGATCGCATCGAACACGGCAAGCCCCCGAGAGCCGCTACGACGAGAACGATCCGGTCCCGCGGGGCCGGCCGGATCGCCCGGTGAGCCCGAAGGCGGAGCGGCCTCGCGCCCCGCCTTCGAACCCGGCGCCCGATTACTTCAGGTGCGCCCGCTTCGGCGTCAGCTTGGTCTGCTGATCCTGGAGGAACTGGGTCGGCTTGATGCCCCACTTCTTCTCCAGCTCGATTAGGCGGCCCGAGACCAGCCAGCGGTAGCTCATGCCGGCCATGAAGTTGCCCCAGATGCCGTCGATCTCCTCTACGGGAACCGCGAGGCCCCAGGGATTGTCGTCCTCGGAACTGAGCGGCATCTCGAAGCCATCCCATTGGCCGGAGGCCAGGTCCGAGCCGATCGAGGAGTCGTCGTAGACCCAGGCGACGCACTTCTTGTCGCGCAGGGCCTGCTTGGCCTCGGCGTTGTTGACGAAGGCCTTGACCTTGGCGCCGTAGCGCTTGGCGACAATCTTGTTGTAGAAGGCGCCCTGCTTGCCGCAGACCGGCTTGCCGCGCAGGTCTTCCCAGGACTTGATGGCGCCGGCGCGGGCCAGCACGTTGGTGCCCGAGGTGTAGTAGTTGGGCTCGGGAATGCCGACCACCTTACGCCGGTCGCTGCGGTCCGACATGGTGGCGATCATCAGGTCGATCTTGCCCTGCTCCAGGAACTGCATGCGGTTGGACGACTGGACCGGCACCAGCTCGAGCTTGACGCCCAGGGCGTCGGCCACGTCCTGGGCCATGTCGATTTCCATGCCGACAAGGTTGCCGTCGGAATCGCGGAAGCCCCAGGGCCGGTAGTCGGCCTTGACACCGACCACGACCACGCCGCGCTCTAGAACCTTCTTGAAACGATCGTTCGCCTCGGCGCTGCCCGCCGCGAGCCCCAGCGAGAGGGCAACCGCGACCGCCCCCACAATACTCTTCTTATTCATAATCATGAGCCTCCTCTGTTTGGTCCCTGAACAAACTGGGTTCTTTGCCCCAGTCTAGCACCTGGAAAGGTCTTGTCATCTGCTGCCGCCGGAACGGGGGAAACTGGGAAGATTTCGCGCCTCCGGGAAGGCGGATCTCTCCCGCGCCGGCTTGCCCACCGTGCTAAGGGCCTCGGGTTGCTGGCAGTGTAGGGCAAACGGGAGGCGTCCGGCCCTACGGCCGGGTGCTGCCGGAGCCACTGATCCCGGAGCGCCCGTGCCGAAATCGCCAAGACGAGCTACCCGAAGTAGCACAGTCATGGCTGCGTTTCGCAAAGTCGTCGCAACGTTTCCGAACACGGCCGACCCGGCTCGCGGTGGCACCTTGTATCCCCCTGCCGCTTCTGATTTATTCCTCGCCAGGTTCGCAGCGATCTGGAACCCCGCCACAAAAATCGTCGCACGTGAGCGACTTCCACGAACAGGGAGACAAAAGATGCAACGTCGTGGATTTCTGAAGGGCGCCGCCGTCGCCGGCGCGGCCGCCAGCACTCTCGCCGCACCTGCGGTCGCGCAGAGCAGACGGGACCTGGTGATCGTCTCGACTTGGCCGCGCGACTTCCCCGGCCTGGGCCTCAGCGCCCAGCGGCTGGCGAAGCGCATCACCGAGCTCAGCGAGGGCAAGATCACGACCCAGTACTTCGCCGCCGGCGAGCGGGTCGGCGCCTTCGACTCCTTCGACGAAGTGGCCTCGGGCAACGCCCAGGCCTACATCGCGGCCGACTACTACTGGAAGGGCAAGCACCCGGCCTGGGCCTACTTCACCTCCGTGCCCTTCGGCATGACCACGGTCGAGTGGAACGCCTGGATCAAGTTCAAGGGCGGCCAGGCGCTGTGGGACGAGGTGGCCGGCGAGTTCGGCCTCAAGTGTCTGCCCTGCGGCGCGACCGGCACCCAGATGGGCGGCTGGTTCAACAAGGACCTCGAGACGGCCGACGACCTCAAGGGCCTGAAGATGCGCATTCCGGGCCTCGGCGGCGACGTCATGGCCAAGCTCGGCGCCTCGCCGGTCTCACTGCCCGGCGGGCAGATCTACGAGAACCTGGTCTCCGGCGCGATCGATGCGACCGAGTGGGTCGGCCCTTACAACGACTACTTCATGAAGTTCTTCGAGGCCGCCAAGTTCTACTACTACCCGGGCATGCACGAGCCGGGCGGCGGCCTGTCCTTCGGCTTCAACAAGGCCTGGTGGGAAGGCCTCTCCGATTACGAGCGGGCGCTCCTGACCGCGGCCTCCCTGGAGGAGCACGCGGCCCAGTACGAGGAGACCCAGGCCAACAACGGCGCCTTCCTCAAGCGGATGATCGAGGATCACGGCGTCGTGCTGAAGCAGTTCTCGGAAGAGATCTACGACAGCTTCGGCGAAGCGGCCATGGCCGTGTTCGAGGAAACCCGCGACCACAGCCCGCTGGCGAAGAAGGTCAACGACGACTTCCAGGCGGCGCTGCGCGAACTCGGCGGCTGGCAGAAGATCGCCGAGGTGGGCTTCTCGGTTCAGCGTAACCGGGTTCTCGGGATCTAAACCCTCGCGACTAGGCTCGGGGGCGTGACGGGATCGGGCCGCAGCCCGGTCCCGCACGCCGCCGGGGATCTCCATGGCAGCTGCACAGGGCAACAGCGAAGCGCTCGGCGACGGCCTGCCCGTCGTGGCACGCTGCTTCGGCTGGTGCTTGCTCGCCGTCCTCGCGGCCTTCCTGATCAACAACTACCTGAGCTTCGGCCTCGACTGGCCGGGCGC
The DNA here is from genome assembly GCA_030064845.1 of Kiloniellales bacterium. Classification (NCBI taxonomy): domain Bacteria; kingdom Pseudomonadati; phylum Pseudomonadota; class Alphaproteobacteria; order Rhodospirillales; species Kiloniellales bacterium. Next base: position 100,925 of record JASJEC010000009.1, on the reverse strand, counting down.
CGGCACCGGCGACCCGCTCTCGCTGATCCAGCTGGGTCTCTACGCCGCCGGGCTCGTGCTCGCCCTGGCCTACGTGCTGCGCTCCCGCTCAACGCCGCTGCGCGCCGACGCGACCCGCATCGCCGGGGTCAACAATTACCTGATCCGCGGCGCGTTCTGGGCCATCGTCTTCGTCGGGCTGGCCGACATGACCATCTCCTTCCTGCGGGTCGAGGGCCTGCTCGAGGCGGTGGTCGGCGAGGAGCTCACCAAGATGCTCGGCCGATCTCGCTCCCGCGGCCCTTACGTCCACATGCCGCTGATCGCGCTCGGCTTCCTAGTGGCGATCTTCACCCGCACGCTGGGCTTCACCTGGCTGGCGCTCCTGGTCGTCGTCGCCGAGCTCCAGATCGTGCTCGCCCGCTTCATCTTCTCCTACGAGCAGGCCTTCATGGGCGACTTGGTCCGCTTCTGGTACGCCGCTCTGTTCCTCTTCGCCAGCGCGTACACACTCTGGGACGAGGGACACGTACGGGTCGACGTGCTCTACGCCGGCATGCGGCCCAAGACCAAGGGCCTGGTCAACGCGATCGGCACCCTGCTCCTCGGCATCACTTTCTGCTGGGCGATCCTTCTGGTCGGCATGGGCAGCAAGACCGCGATCATCAACAGCCCGCTCCTGAACTTCGAGGTCTCGCAATCGGGCTTTGGCATGTACGTCAAATACCTGATGGCCGGCTTCCTCGGTCTCTTCGCGATCTCCATGATGATCCAGTTTGTCAGCTATTTCCTCGACGCGGTCGCCGACTACCGGGGTGATCCCGGTGGCCGCCACCACCACGAAGCCGTGATGTAGCGGCCCGGCTCTCGATGGAACTGCTCTTCCTCGCTCTCCTGATCCTGCTCATGGCCGCGGCGCTCGGCATGGGCTATCCGGTCGCCTTCGCCCTGCCCGGCTCGGCGATCCTGACCATCGGCCTGGCGGCCGGAGCGGGCTATCTCTTCGCCGGCGATACGGACGCCTACTTCGCTCAGGGCGGGCCCGGGCAGTGGCTGAGCGCCGGCGTCACGAATCTGCGCGGCGTCTACTGGGAGGCGGAGCGCGATACGCTGATAGCGATCCCGCTGTTCATCTTCATGGGCATCATGCTGCAGCGCTCGAAGATCGCCGAGGATTTGCTGGTGACCATGGCGCAGCTGTTCGGCCCGATCCCCGGTGGCCTCGGGATCTCGGTGGTCTTCGTCGGCGCGCTGCTGGCCGCCACGACCGGCATCGTCGGCGCCACGGTGGTGGCCATGGGCCTGATCTCGCTGCCGGCCATGCTGCGCAACAACTACTCGCACTCGGTGGCGACCGGCACGATCGCTGCGTCCGGCACCCTCGGCCAGATCATTCCGCCGTCGATCGTGCTGATCATCCTGGCCGACCAGCTGGCCAGCGCGACCGACCAGGCGAGCGCGTCGCGCAAGGCGCTTTACAAGGAATCGACGGGCGAGCTCACCATGCCCTCGGCCTTCGACGTCTCCTCGACCAGTGCCGGCGAGATGTTCCTGGGCGCCTTCCTGCCCGGCCTCGTGCTGGTCGGGCTCTACATGGCCTTCATCCTGTGCTTCGCGCTGTTCCGGCCCCATCTCGCCCCGACGGTCCCCTACGATGGGCGTTTCGACCGGCAGTTCTTCGGCAAGGTGGCGCTGATCCTGATCCCGCCGCTGACGCTGATCTTCCTGGTGCTGGGCTCGATCCTGACCGGCATCGCCACGGTCAACCAGGCCGGCGCGATCGGCGCCGCCGGCGCGCTGATCATGGCCGGCTACCGCCTGACCGAGGGCCGGCCGGGCGCCTTCCGGCCGGCGATCCTGGCGGTCGCCTCCCTGGTCGTGATCGGCGTCCTGCTGTCGTTCTACGAGATCAACGTCAAGAAGATCCGATCCGGCGAGGACGCCTTCGCCGTCGCCGTGGCGGCGGTCGCGGTGACCGGCCTGCTGACGGCGCTGGTCTGGAGCGGCTGGCGCGCGCTCAAGGTCGAGGACACGCTACAGGGCGTGATGATCGAGACCGCAAAGACCACCTCGCTGGTCTTCATCATCCTGCTCGGCGCCGCCATGCTGACCGCCGCCTTCCGCGCCTTCGGCGGCGAGGAGCTGGTCCGCGAGTTCCTCGGCAGCCTGCCGGGCGGCTTCTGGACCCAGTTCGTCATCGTCATGCTGGTGATCTTCATCCTGGGCTTCTTCCTGGACTTCATCGAAATCGCCGTCGTCGTGGTGCCGATCGTCGCGCCGATCCTGCTGGCCGACCCCTCCGCCAACGTCACCGCGGTCTGGCTCGGCGTCATGATCGGGCTCAACATCCAGACCTCTTTCCTGACCCCGCCCTTCGGCTTCGCGTTGTTCTACCTGCGCGGCGTCGCGCCGGCGATCGTCAAGACGATCTCGATGTACAAAGGGGTGATCGCCTTCATTGCGCTTCAGCTCTTCGCCCTGGTCGTCGTTGGTCTCTATCCGAACCTGGTCAACTACCTGCCGCAGCGGGTCTCGCTGACTTCGGAAACAGCGCCGCCGCCGCGCAACCCCAAGCTCCAGCAGTGCCTGGAGAAGTACGTCTGGCAGCGCTTCACGGCCGACGGCGACGCGATCAGGGCGGAGATCGCCGAGGCCCGCGGCTTCAACCTCGACTATCTGCCCGAGCGGCTGGCGAAGAACCTGCGGGAAAGCTTCGACCAGGCGGAGCAGACCTTCGGCCTGCTCGAAGCGGCGCGCCAGGCCGAGGAGGCGGTTCAGGCCAAGGCCGACGCCTTCCGTCCGGTCCAGCGCAAGGTGCGCTCGATCGAAAACGGCCTGCGCAGGCTCGACGCCGAGATCCGGGAGCTGAACACAGCCCTGCGCCGGACCGACGCCGCGACCGAGGGCGCCCGCCGGGAAAGACTCGAGGCGCGGATCGCAGCGCTCACCGAGGAACGCGAGGCTCTGGCGGGCGAGATCCCGGAGACCTGGGCCGAGACCTACAAGGCTTTCTCGGCGCTGCTCAAGGAAGAGAGCAAGGCGCGCAATCTCTATCGCCGGAACGCCGACCGGGGCTACGAGCCGGCCAGGGCCCTGCTCGCCGTGTTTGACGCCACACCGGCCTTCAAGGAACTCGGACCCGAGCTCGACGGCATCAAGGCGAAGGTCGCCGCCGCCGAGAAGGAAGAGGCGGCCGCCATTCTGGCGGCCCTGGCCAAGAGGTTCGGCGAGGTCGACGGCGCGTCCGAGATCAAGACCGCCCTGACCCAGGCGCGGCGCGCGGTCAGAGCCAGGACGCCCGACCCGGAGAAGGCAGAGGCCGAAATGGACAAGGCTCTGGCAGCCTACAACGCGCAGATCGCCTGGCGCGACCGGGCGGCCCTCGACCTGGTGCCAGACCTGCGCGTTTACGAGGTGGCGATCCGCGACACGATCGGCGCCCGGCTGCAGACCAGGATGTCCGAGGACCAGGCGCTCTTCGTCGCCGGCTGCAATGCCGGCCACCGCGACATCTCGCTGTACTTCTAGCAGGTTAGCCGGCGGCCGCCTGATCGGGCGCGCAGCGGCGCTCCAAATCCCATAGGGTCGGCCAGTCGCGGTCGCCGTCGCCCTTGGTGAAGTAGACCGCCCCGGCCGAGCGCCAGCTCTGGTCGGCCAGGGCGAGCGGACCGCCCAGGGTGAAGACCGAGGTCCACTGACGGTGCTCGACCGGCGCCAGCAGATGGGGCAGACGGTCGAGCCCGTTGTCGGCGGTCGCTTCCCGGAACCCGCCACCGGCCAGGGCCGTGTCGTGGATCGTTCCGACCACCAGGAAGTCGGCCATGACGGCGTCACGGGTGGCGTCGGCGATGGCCGCCCAGACGTCCGCGGCGTCGCCGGGCCGGGCGACCATCTCGGTGACCCGCGCCACCTGGCCCGCCGGCGTCTCCTGGTAGCGGCAGACCGCCAGCCCGGTCAGCCGGCCGGCGGAACGAACGGCGAGCATCCGGTAGTCCGTGTAGGGCGCGCCGCAGCGCCAACGGAGATAGGCGGCGGTCTTGTCGAGCGCACAGCTCAGGCCGGCGCGAACCTCGCACCAGAGCGGTTCGTAGTCGTCCGGCGCCCGGTCGACCCAGTCGGCGGAGAGCCCGCGCGCCGGGGCGGGCGGCGGCGCCGGAAGAACGGCGACCCTGCCGGCCTCGCCCGGCGGGCAGAGCGCCAGCGCCTCGGGGCGGTTCAGCCGCAGGAAGCGGCGCATCGCGACACCGGGAATGTCGCGTCCCATCAGCGCGTTCAGCGGCGCCGAGAGTTCGTTGCCGGCCATCGCCAGGACCAGGGGGTAGGCCCGGTAGGCCCAGAGATAGAGCGCGGCGCCCTGGCCGGCTTTCCGGGCGTCCGCCTCGACGACACCGGTCGAGAGATAGCCGAGCCGGGTCTCGCGGCCGGCGAACCAGGCGGGCAGCACGATCACCATGAGCGCGCCGGCCAGGGAGCCGTCCGCCCGCTCGAGCAGCCGGCCGCCCCAGGGCTCGCCCTCCGCGGCGAAGGGATTGCGGAACCAGTGCTCGTGAAACCGGCGGTCGGGAATGTGCGAAAAGCCGAAGTGGCGGCGCACGAAGTCCTGCAGGCGCGGCCAGTCGCCGTCGAGAATCGGGCGCAGCTTCACGCCGCCGCCCCGATGCGCCGCTGCACCAGGGACGCGATGGCGGGGATCCGCTCGAACACGCAGGGATCGAGGTCCTCGGGGGCGAAGGTAATGCCGTGGGCGGTCTCGAGATGGAGGACCAGGCGCAGCAGCGCCAGGGAGTCGAGGACGCCGCTGTCGAACAGCGCCGTGTCCCGAGTCACCTCGGTGCCCGGGTAGGCGATCTCGTCCCTGATGTAGCTCAGGATGCCGTCGGCGATCTCGGCCTCGGTCACAACAGTCTCAATCGATCGCGACTCTCCCTGTCATGCCCGGACTTGATCCGGGCATCCAGGGATGCCGGCCGCCCTGGATTGCCGGAAGCGCGAAGCGCTCGGGCAACGCCCGTCCGGCAATGACATAGGGGGCGCGGAAAGCTCGGCACATGATTTAGATGAAGCGGTCGAAATCGGCCACGGCGTCGACCTCGGCGCCGTCCAGGATCTCCTCCATCAGCAGGTTGGAGCGATGGCGGATGCAGTGGAAACGGCAGTCCCGGCTGGGATCGGTCTGGTCCATGACCGCCGCGCGCTGCTGGCCGTGCCAGATCTCGGCGAAGCTCTGGGTGTTGGGGTCGCCAATCTTCTTGTCGCCGCAGCCGCGGAAGTAGGGGCAGACGTAGGCGCCCGAGGGCGCGACCAGGGTGCGCATCTCGGAGACCGCGCAGCGCGTGTAGTCCTTGGGCTCGACCATGGGCTTGTTGTCGAGCACGTGCTGGAGGTTGACCGGGGCCAGGACGCGGAAGGCCTCGGTCTCCAGCTCCTTGATCGCGGCGATCTGGCGCCGCGCCTCGGCCAGCTCGCGCTCGGGCTGCCGGATCAGGAAGTGGCCCATGTCGTAGGACGGCTTGACCTCGAAGTAGTCGCAGCCGGCTTCCTTGGCGACCAGGGCGCCCTGGTAGACCTCGTGCAGGTTGCTGCGCTTCACGGTGCCGTCTTCGGCCACGTCCGAGAGCAGCAGGAAGGAATAGCCGAGCTTGCCCCGCTTCACCTCGGCCAGGGTGCGCATGTTGTCGACGATCCGGTCGAACATCGACCGCCCCGACGGGCTGGGCCGGAAGTATTGGAAGGTCTCGGGGGTCGCGGCGTCCATGGAGACGCGCACCCAGCGGGTCTTCTCGGCCAGGACCTTGAGGTGACGATTGATCAGGATGCCGTTGGTCGTGACACCGACGTGGACGTCGTGGTCGCCCAGGTAGTCGATCACCCAGCGGGTCTCCGGGTGGGCCAGGGGCTCGCCGCCGCCGATCAGGATCACCGCGCGCACCCCGGCTTCGACGATCTCCTTGGTGATCTCGCGCAGGCGCTCGCGCGTGAAGCCGCCCTGGTTCAGGAGGCTGCCGCTGATGCAGTCGGGACAGGCCAGGTTGCAGGCCGTGGTCGGGTCGAGCTCGACCACCCAGGGCGCGGAGGAGCGGCCCTTCTCGCCGACCTCGCGGAGCCGCTCGACGATCGATTCCTGAAGCAGCTTGCGCGACAGGTGGAGCTGGGCCCCGTGGCTGCTGTCTTTTCCGGCGCCGTCGCCCGCGGGATCCTGCCGCGGCGGCATCGGCCAGTCGCTATCGGTGACGCGCGGCGCGGGCGCGCCGTTCTCCAGCTCCAGCATGCGTAGGGTCCCTGTCTCAGGCCGTCCGTTAGGGCGAGGTTAACAAGCGGCCTATGAATAAGAGATTAATGATAAATGGTTAGGCTATTTTCATTATTCCGGCCGCCCTGCCGGCAGCCACGGTTTTACGCGCTCAACCGGCTCCGCCCCCGTTCGGCGTAGTAGCCGCCGAGGATCTCTTCCTGGACGCCGAGCGCGCGGATGCCGTTCTCGGCGTCGCTCGGCGCCGTGCCGCGGCCGCGCAGCGCGTCGGTGACGGCCTGGACGATCGGCAGGTGGGCGTGGCTCGGGATCGGGATGTCGGCGGTCTCGAGCCCTTCCCGCGTCTCAAGCTCGAGGACCTGGCTATCGAAGGTGGCGTAGCGGATCGCTCCCTCGGTGCCGACGATCTCGGTCAGGTCCCGGTTGACGCCGGCGACCGCGCACCACTGGCCGGTGCCGATCACACCGTTCTCCAGCTCGAAGCTGGCGGTCACCGTGTCCTCGGCTTCGTAGAACCCGGCGCGGTTGACGGCGCGGCCCTCGACCTGGGCGAAGGGCGCCAGGTAGAAGTCCATCAGGTCGAGCATGTGGGTGCCCATGTCGGCAAAGTTGCCGCCGCCGCCGATCTCGGGCCTGAAGCGCCAGGGGATCTGGCCGCGCGCCGCCATCACCCGGGTGACCGGCGCCACCGGGTGGCTCTCGGGCCTCAGCGCCAGCGCCATGGTGACGCTGAGCGGCGTGCCGATGCGTCCCGCCTCGAGCCATTCCTTGACCTTGAGGAAGCGAGGCAGCGCCCGGCGGTAGTAGGCGGTGTAGAGCGGCACGCCGGCGCGCGCGCAGGCCTGCTTCATGGCGTGGGCGTCGGCCAGAGTGCAGGCCATGGGCTTCTCGCAGAACACCGGCTTGCCGGCCGCCGCGGCCTGCTCGGTGTAGCTGCGGTGGGAATCGGGGGTGGTGGCGATGTAGACCGCATCGACCTCCGGGTCGGCGATCAGCGACGCCGCGTCGTCGGTCCAGCGCGCGACGCCGTGGCGCTTCGCCCAGTCGGCGACCTCGTTGCGCCGCCGCGAGGCGACCATGACGAGTTCCGAGCCCTCGGCCATCTGCAAGGCCGGGCCCGACTTGACCTCGGTCACGTTGCCGCAGCCGATCATGCCCCAGCGGATCGCGTCGCCCATGAGAAACCCCGCACCTCGGAGGAACCAACTAGAATTTCCGAGTTAGTCGGATCTTGGTTAAGGAGAGGTTACCGGGCGGCGGTCAGGGCAGCAGCAGGCTCGAGCCCGTGGTGCGGCGCCCCTCCAGCGCCCTGTGCGCCTCGGCCGCGTCGCTGAGCGGGAAGCGCTGGTTGATCTCGACCTTCAGCCCGTCGGCGACGACCGCGAAGAGGGCCTCGGCGCCCGCCAGCAGCGCCTCGCGGGTCGCGCCATAGTGAGCCAGGCTCGGCCGGGTGAAGAACAGAGAGCCCCGGCTCTGCAGGTCCTGGGCCGAGACCGGACGGGGCGGCCCGGAAGAGGCGCCGAATGAGGCCAGGATGCCGAGCGGCGCCAGGCAGTCGAGCGAGGCCTCGAGGGTCGCGGCGCCGACCGAATCGTAGACCACGGGCACCCCCTCGCCGCCGGTCAGGTCGCGCACCCGAGCCGCGATGTCTTCCCGGTCGTAGAGGATGACGTGATCGCAGCCGTGGGCCCTGGCGAGCGCGGCCTTCTCCTCGGTGCCGACCGTGCCGATCACGGTTGCGCCGAGACGCTTCAGCCACTGGCAGGCGATCAGGCCGACGCCCCCCGCCGCCGCGTGGAACAGCACCGTATCCCCGGCCGCGACCCGGTAGGTGCGCCGGATCAGGTACTCCACCGTCAGGCCCTTCAAGAGGAGGGCCGCGGCCAGCTCGGAGGAGCAGTGCGCCGGCAGGGGAATCAGCAGGTCGGCGGGGATCACCCGCGCCTCGGCGTAGGCGCCGGGCGCGCCGGTGCAGTAGCCGACCCGGTCGCCTGGGCGGATACCCGCGACCCCCGGCCCGACCGCGCTGACCGTGCCGGCCGCCTCCATGCCGGGGGTGAAGGGCAGGTCGAGCGGCGCCGCGCCCTTGCGGTGGTAGACGTCGATGAAGTTGAGGCCGACCGCCTCGTGCGCGAGCAGCACCTCGCCCGGCCCCGGGTCCGGCAGCGGGCGGCGGTCCCAGACCAGCTGCTCCGGACCGCCGAACTCGTGAACGCGAATCGCCCGATCGCTCATGGGCGGAGGCTAGCGTCCCGAAGAGGTCGCGCAAAGGCTTTGTTAAGCATAACTAGACAGTCTTTCGGCGGCCTGACCGATCTTCTCGGACTATTCGCTATGGACGCCGCCGGTTTCCTCGAGACCCGCTTCCGCGACAGCGCGGACGACGTGCTGCTGCACGCGCTCGACGGTCGGTGCTACAGCTACGGCCGGTACTGGGCCAATGCCCGGGCGATCGCCGAGACCTGGCGCAAGGCCGGGGTCCCGCTCGGAGCTCCCATCGCCTTCCTGCTGCCGAACGGCCCCTCGGTGCTGGCCTGCTATCTGGCTTGCGCCATCGGGGGCCACGTGGCCTGCCCGATCACCCCGAGCCACAGCGACGACGTGATCGAGGCCATGCTGCGGCTGATCGCGCCGGCCCTGGTGGTGCGCGCCGCGCCGCCGCTGGACCCGGACCTGGCGGCGCCGCGGCCCGCCGACATCCGCTGCGGCCTGGCTGGCGACGAGCGCTTCATGGTGCTCATGACCTCGGGCACCACGGGCCGTCCCAAGGGGATCTGCCACTCCCTCCAGGCCATGGTCGACAGCGCCCGCGCCTTCGCCGCGCTCTCGGCCATGGACCGCGCCACCCGGCTCTACCACGTGCTACCCATGGGCTATATGGCCGGCCTCTTGAACACCATGCTGGCGCCCCTCGCCGTCGGCGGCACGGTCGTCGAGGGCCCGGCTTTCTCGGCCGCCGCGGCGCTCGACTTCTGGGCCCGGCCGGTCGAGACCGAGGCCAACTTCCTGACGCTGGTGCCCCCCGCCGCAACGGCCCTGGCCCAGCTCAGCCGGGATCGGGAGGCCGCGCACCACGCCGCCTCCGGCTTGATCCAGATCCAGTGCACCGCCGGCCAGCTGCAGAGCGCGACGCGCCGGCGCTTCCTCGAGACCTTCGGGCGGCCGCTGCAGGACTGCTACGGCCTCACCGAGCTTGGAGGCCCCTTGACCACGCAGGCTCCCGAGGAGGCGCTCACCGAGGAGCACGTCGGCCGGCCGGTCGCCGGTCTGGAGCCGCGCCTGGTGCCGGGCGGCTTCGACGACCCGGAGCTCTGGATCCGCTCGCCCTTCGCCATGGAGGGCTACCTGACCGAGGACGGCCTGGTCTCGCCCTTCGACGCCGAGGGCTTCATGGCGACCGGCGACCTGGCGCGGATCGAGGACGGCAGGATCCACATCACGGGGCGCAGCAAGGATTCCATCGTGCGCGGCGGGGTCAACGTCGCACCGATCCTGATCGAGAACCGCCTGGGCGAATGCGCCGAGATCCAGGACGTCGCCGTGGTCGGCCTGCCCGACGACTTCTGGGGCGAGATCGTGGTCGCCTGCGTGATCCCGGCGCCCGCCGCCGATCCCGAGGCCGTGACCCGAAAGCTCCTCGCCCACTGCGGCCGGACCCTGGACCCCGGCCTCAGGCCCGACCGCATCGTGGCCCTGGAGTCCTTCCCCCGGGCCGGCACCGGCAAGGTGCAGAAGCACGCCCTCCGCCAACAGCTCGCGGAACGACAGCCATGACGACCGTCTACCTGGTTCACTGCGTCGACACCGAAGGCCCGCTCGACGAGTACGCCTGGGCCCACGCCCTGGGCGAGCGGCGCTTCCAGCCGGCCGAGCTGGACCCCGAGGCCCTGGAGCTGGACTTCTGGGCCGCGATCACCGAGCACAGGGCCAGGACCATGGGCTCCTGGGAGATGATCGGCGCCATGCTGCGCCACTGCGCCAGCCCCGCGTTCCGCAACCGCCTGCCCGACAGCGCGGGCGGCGGCTGGATCTACAACTGGTTCTGCATGGACCACCTGGGCTCGACCGACAACCCGCGCGGCCGCGACATGGGGATGCACCGGGTGCTCGACTTCTACCGGGCCCTCGTCGAGGAGCAGGGGGCGGGCGACGCGATCCACTGGCACTTCCATTCCCAGTCGACCTACCGCGAAGCCAACAAGTGCGCGACCTCCTACCTCAATTCGCCTCAGCTGCCGGAGGTCCTCGGCCGGCGCCTGCTCGACCGGGGCTGGTTCCCCAGGGCGAACCGCGCCGGCTACCACGACGAGCGGCCGGACAGCCACTGGTTCCTCGAGCAGTGGATCCCCTTCGACTTGTCGAACAAAGCGGGCTCCGAGATCGACCCCGAGCGCAATCCCGACGTGGCCAACAACCGCTACGGCGACTGGCGCGGCGCCCCGACCGACTGGAGCACCTACCACCCGGACCACGACTACCACCAGCGCCCGGGCAACTGCCGCCGCAAAATCGCCCGCTGCCTCCTGCTGCTTAACCGCTTCAGCAACCTGACCGAGGCGGAGCTGGAAGCCGGGTTCGCGCGCGCCGCCGAGGGCGCGCCGACCCTGGTCGCCTTCTGCAGCCACGACTGGCGCGACCTCGGCCCCGAGGTCGACTACGTGCGTCATTTGCTGGGCCGCATCACGCCGCGCTATCCCGGGGTTACGTTCCGCTACGCCGAGGCGGTCGAGGCCTTCAACGCGGTCCACCCGGCGCCGGAGCGGGCGCCGCTCGAGCTGCACTGCACCCTGGAGCGCGACGCCGCCGGCTGCCGCCGCCTGACCGTCGAGACCGAGGCCGGCCAGGTCTTTGGCCCCCAGCCCTTCCTGGCCGTGCGCACCAAGTCCCAGCGCGTCATCCACGACCACATGAGCTACGGCGAGAGCTTCGATTCCTGGCACTACGTCTTCGACGACCACTCGATCCTGCCCGACGACGTGCGCAGCCTGGGCATCGCCGCCAACGACGCGGCGGGCAATCAGAGCATTCACGTGCTCGACGTCGACCAGATCGGCGAGAGCGCCCGGGACGTCCGCTTCTGATACGCTTTCCCTGTCCGGCGCGTGCAGGACTGTTGAGCAAACAAACGGCTCAAGACCGAATCTCTCGTGACGTCGGCGAGCTCTTCGGCCGTGAAGAGACGCGAGCGCATCAAGATCAACAACAGGGTCGAAGCTCATCGCGCGATAGCTGACCGGCGCGGGGATGAGCGCAATCTGATTGACGCGGAGGAGAAGGGCTGGTCATCCATAACTATCGAGAGGTCTCGGAGGCCCATTGGAGCAGGTTGCGCACCAAGCGCCCGACGTAGAGGTGGAACGTAACGTGGTTTGGAAGGGTGCTTCGGGTCTGTGTCTCAGCGCCTCTCTCGCCGTCGGCCTGGCAATCGCATCCTCGGCCGCGGCGGACAGGACCGGCGGCACGGAGGCTTCGGCACGAGCGCTGCTCCGCTTGGCGCCCGGCACCCTCTGCCCGGAAGGGATCCTGGAGCCGGACCGGCTCCCCGAGCGCTTCGAGGGGGCGTTCTCCGGGTTCACGCTGGTTGACGTGACCGACCGGGGTCCGCCCGATACTTGGTTGCGGCGCGAGATCCGGCTCGAAAACGCCGGGAGCGACCAGGCTCTCCTGGTCTCGGCGACGCGCTCGTCGGCCGGTTTGCGCAGGGTTTCCTTCGAGATGCACAAGCTCTCCGCGGAACGGCCGATAATGATTCTGCTCGCGGGCGGCGACTGCCAGCCGCTGCACGCCCGCGCGATCCGCTATGACGAGAGCGGCGGCGCCTCGGAGCTGGTGCACCTGGGTGCGGACCTGACGACCGTCGAGACGGTCGAGCCGCTCAACCCCCCGGTGCCTCCGGGGACCGATCCGGGCGGCGTCACCGTCGCCCACATCGACAGCGGCGTGAACTACCTGCTGCCGGAGATCGCGTCGCGTCTGGCGCGCGACGGCGACGGCCGCCCGCTCGGCCTCGATCTCTGGGAGGATGACGGCCGGCCCTTCGATCGCGACCAGCGGCGCTCGCCCTTTTTCCCGATCCGTCACGGCACGCCGGTCGCGAGCCTGTTGATCGAGGAGGCGCCCGCGGTGCGTCTGCTGCCCATCCGTTTCCCGCGGCACGAGATGGCGCGCATGTCGGAGGCGGTGCGGGCCGCGGCGGCGGCAGATGCCCGGATCGCTGCGCTGCCGATGGGCAGCCGGTTGCGCGCAGATTGGACGGGCTTCGCGTCGGCCGCCGCGGTCCATTCCGAGGTGTTGTTCATCGTCTCGGCCGGCAACGACGGACGCGACATCGACCTCAAGCCGCTCTATCCGGCCAGCCTGCGCCTGGACAACCTGGTCGTGGTCACCTCGTCCGACGCATTCGGACGCCTGGCTCCGGGCTCCAACTGGGGCGCCGCCAGCGTCGACCTCATGGTGCCGGCCGAGGGGCTGGCGGTGACGGACTATCGCGGCGCGCGCGGCACGGCTTCGGGTTCCAGCTACGCCGTGCCCCGGGTCGCGGCCCTGGCGGTGCGTCTGCTCGAGAAGAACCCAGACTGGACCGCCGCCGAACTGAAGCGCGCGCTCTTCGCCCGGGCCGTGCCGCCGTTGGAACGTGGGCCGCCGCGGGTCGCGGTCGGCTGGATACCCAACCCCGCCGACAACGGCCCTTAGTTGATCTTGGGCGGCCGCGGCGGCGGGTTCTTGAGGAACCGCTCGGCAACCGGCGCGCTCTGGGGGTTGATCTCCTTGAGGCGCGCCAGCGCGCGTCGAGCCAGCGCCTCGTCGCCGCCCCAGACGCCGGCCTGGATCGAGAGGCGCAGGACCTGCAGGTCGTCGTCGACCTGCGCGATCAGCCAGCGCAGATGGGGCAGGGCAGCCTCGTAGTCGCGCGCCAGATGGTGGGTGATGGCGAGGCCGATCCTGGTGTTCACGGCATTGGGATCCTCGACCAGGCCCTGCTCGAAGAGCGCGATCGCGGCCTCGGCGCGACCGGCCCGGCCCAGCGTCTGGCCGGCCAGGTCCAAGAGCTGTCGATTGGCGGACCGGCGGCAGGAGGTCTCGATCGCCTTGGCCTGCTGCTCGTCCGGGCGCTGTCCGGGATTTCGATGAGCGTCCAGCAGGGTCGTGCAGATCCGCACCGCGGCGCCGATCTCGGCGCTGGCCGCCTCCCAGTCCGGCCCGCTGCGCGCGGAGAGCGCCGCGATCTGATCGGCGGGGATCGCCTCGAAGCGGCCTTCGCCACCCGAGGCGACGATGCCGACCAGCCGTCCGTCCTGGTCCACCAGCGCGCCGCCGCTGTTGCCCGGTTGGCTGTAGGCGTCGTGGTGGAGGCGGGCGAGCGGCCGATCAGGAGTCGGCGCGAAGCGGAGACGCCCGGGATCGTAGGCGCGGATGCCGCGCCGCCCGACGTCGGCGCCCACGGTGAAGAGCTCGCTGTCCGGCCGGACCTCGTCCGGCGTCAAGACCGGACCCGGCGGCAGGTCCGCAGTCTCCAGCAGGATCAGGTCGCCCGGATAGTCGGTGGCGAGGGCCTTGGCCGTTATCGGACTGCCGTCAGGCAGGAACAGCGTCACCTCGGGCTCGTCGGCCACGACGTGGCGCGCCGTGACCAGGCGCGTCTCACCGATACGCACGGCGCTGCCGATTGGGTCGAAGGCGGAGACCGCAAAGACCGCCGCCCGCGCTTCGCAGACCGGCGGCGGTTGTGGGCAGCTGTCGGCTTGTCCCTCAGCCTTCGCCGCCGGCAGCGCGAGAAACGCGAGAGTCGCCAGCAGCAGGGTCGGGAACACTGCGCAACGAGCGGCGGCAAGGCGTGATACGAGGCGCAGACGCACCCTTAGGATTGATGGCGCTCTCTGCATGCGGTTCGGGCGGCTGACGACCATAGGCAGAAGGGCCACCACGGGCGGCATTGTCTTGTCAAGATCGCAGCGGCCTGATTTGCCGTCCCATGACGAAGCACCGGATATGACTTCGGCGTTTTCGCCTAGCAAAGGCGCGATACTCTTCCGGACTTACGCCCGAGGGACGAGTGCGGTTAGTGGAAGCTCGACCGGGCCGGCTCGGCGGCATCGAGCGCCGCACCGCAGCGCCGCAGGAACTCGCAGCCGTCGGCCAGATGCGGTTTGCAGGCGGCGAGAGCGAGCGGCGTGTCGCCGCGGCGGTTCGCCGTGTTGAGACCGGCGCCGCGACTGACCAGGAAAGCGAGGCAATGCTCGCAGCCGCCGAGCGCGGCGTAGTGCAGCGGCGTCATGCCCATGCGGTCGAAGTGGTTGATGTCCGCGCCCTTCTCGATGACGTAGGTCATCAGCGTGAAGTGCGGCTTGAGGACCGCGTAGCAGAGCGCGGTCGGCTTGCCGCCGAAGGTGGCGTCGGGGTGCAGGCCCAAGACCTCGATGTAGTAGCGGACCTCGTCGGTCATGTGGAGCGCGGCGGAAACGAGATAGTCCTTAACCGCGGCCTCCGAACAGCCGTGACCGACTGCGATTGCTTTCCTTACCGACATTCTGGTTATCGTCATCGAGGCCCCCACTTTCATCCCGGCGGGCGGCGCCGGTCCGTCTCTTCTTATAATGCGAATGATTATGAGTTGCAATCTCATTGACTCCCATGCCGCGGCCCTCATATGTTCACTCGTCGGCGCCGGCAAGAATGAGACCGCCATGAAGAAGCAATGGCCTGCTGTAACCCATGAGGGCGGGATTCCGAGGATCGGGCCCAAGGGTGGCGGCGCCACCGCGACACCGAACCGATCGGACCGGATGTTTCTCGAGATGTGCCGGGTCGCCGCGCACCACCTGCGGCGCCAACGCGCCATCGACCTCGAGACACTCTTACAGGCTACGGCACCCGAAAAGATCGAGAGAGTATCCGACCGACCGGCCAATCAGCGCAGAGCCGCCGCCAAGGCTCTCAGCTCGGTTCGTTGGCTCCTGCGCCTGGCGCAGTTCTCCCGGCCGGAGCCACTTCGCCTCTACACCCGCGGATCGACGGAAGTATCCCTCGACGAGGCCTGGCTGATTTCACTGCTGAAAGCCCAACGCCGCGCCGATGCGGCCAGCGTTTCGTTCCTGATCCGAAGTCGCTGTGCGCCTGATGCCGCCCGTTGGTTCCGCACGCACGCATCCGCGCTGCTCGAGCACATCCAATCTTGTCTCCCGAACGTAAAATGCAGTCGTTGGATACAGGAGACGGACCGTGAGCCAACCTGCAATTGATCTCGGCCCAACGGCGCAGGCCGCCGTAGCTGAAGCCCTGAACCAGTGCGTCGCGGAGACGGTCGTAGCCACCATGCTGGCCCAGAACTTCCACTGGAACGTCACCGGCATGTCGTTCGGCCCTCTCCACGAGCTGTTCCAGAAGATCTACGAAGATCACTTCGAGGCTCAGGACGATCTCGCCGAGCGGATCAAGGCGATCGGCATGCATGCCGAGGGGCAGCTGGCGACCATGCTCGAGAGGTCAAAAGTGAAGGAAGCCGACGGTCATCAGGATCATCGGGAAATGATCGAGCTGATGATGCGGGCGCAGGAGACGCTAGCCGCGACGCTGGCGAGCACCGGATCCCTGGCCGCCGAGCACGGCGATACGCTGACTGAGGACCTGGCCATCGAGCGCGGGCGGACGCACGAGAAGTTCGCGTGGATGCTGCGAGCCCACCTGAAGCACTAGGGCCTGTTGACACTCACGTCGCGCTCCTGGTCCGAGTGAAATCGGCGCTGTTAGGCGCGAGGAGGAAGGACATGCCGAGCATATTCGACCCCAGTCTCTGGGAGCAACGTGGCAGCGGGCCGATTGCGTCGGATCCTTTCGGGACGGAGCGCGCCGTGAATGTCAACAGGCCCTAAGGTCTGTTCCCGGGTCAAGCCGCGAGGGGCGGCTCGACCCCCTTTTTCGCGCATTTCCTGACATAGACCTTGCGCCAGTAGTCGTGCCGGCCGACCGCGTGTTGTTGCCTCACCAGCTCCGTAAGGAATTTCAGCTTCTTCTTCTCGCTCTTTAGGTTGCGGAACGCCTTTTTCTGCTTCTTGGTCATGGCGCAGCCGAGGCATTTTCCTTCCAGCTTGAACTTACAGACGTCAACACAGGGCGACAGGATTTTCGGCAAGGCAGGCTCCATCTGATCGGGACCACTGCCGCAACACCAGCGCGGCCGCATCCCCAATTGAGAATGGCTCGCATTATCACGACCTTCCTCGCGGGGCACAAGACTTCTCTTGATGGGGCGACAGCGGGGATTCTGCCGCCGCCAACGACGCGGTGGGCAACCAGCGCACTCGTGTCCTGAAGGTGGCGAGTCTACCGCCGGTTCTTCTGCCGCCAGGCCGCGAAGGCGGCCTTGGTTTCCTCCGTCGTCGCCGGGTAGAGGCCGATCACGGCGGCGCCCTCCTTGACCCGTTCCGTGACGAAGTCCTCAAAGGCGGTCATCTCCTTCGCCTCTGCCGCGATGGCGTCGGCCATGGAGAGCGGGATCACTGCCACGCCCTCGTCGTCGCCGACGATCACGTCGCCGGGAAAGACGGCCACGTCGCCGCAGGCGATCGGCCCGTTCAGCTCGATCGCCTGGTGGCGGGTCAGGTTGGTCGGCGCGGAGGGGCGGTTGTGGTAGCAGGGGATCTCCAGCTTGCCGATCTCCGGCGCGTCGCGGAAGCCGCCGTCGGTCACCACGCCGGCGCAGCCGCGCTTCATCATGCGGGTCACCAGGATCGAGCCGGCCGAGGCGGCCCGCGCGTCCTTGCGGCTGTCGATCACCATGACGAAGCCGGGCGGGCATTCCTCGACGCCGACCCGCTGCGGGTGCTTGGGGTCCTGGAACACCGAGATGGGGTTGAGGTCCTCGCGCGCCGGGATGTAGCGCAGGGTATAGGCCTGACCCACCATATTGCGGCCCTTGGGCGCGACAGGGTGGACGTCCTGCAGGAACTGGTTGCGCAAGCCCGCCTTGAAGAGCGCGGTGCAGAGCGTCGCGGTCGACACCTGCATCAGGGTTTCGCGAGTCTCCGCGGTCAGCGAGTCGGTGGCCATGGCCAGCTCCGTTGCCTGAAGCCCCTCACCCCGACCCTTTCCCCAGAGGGGAGAGGGAGCGTGAGGGGCGTGTGCTTCCTAAAAGATGTCGGGCTCGCCCACGGCGGCGCCGAACTGGGTTTCCAGGTAGTCGAAGTCGCAGCCCTCGTGGGCCTGCTTGATGTGGCGCGAGAACATCCAGCCGAAGCCGCGCTCGAACTTGGGCGGCGGCGGCGTCCAGCGAGCGCGTCGCGCCGCCAGCTCCTCGTCGCTGACCAGCATGTCGAGGCGGCGGTTCGGGATGTCGACGCGGACAGTGTCGCCGGCCTGGATCAGGGCGAGCGGCCCGCCGACATGGGCTTCCGGCGAGACGTGGAGCACGCAGGCGCCGTAGCTCGTGCCGCTCATGCGCGCGTCGGAAATGCGCAGCATGTCGCGCACGCCCTGCTTCAATAGCTTCTTGGGGATCGGCAGCATGCCCCACTCCGGCATGCCCGGCCCGCCCTGGGGACCGGCGCCGCGGAACACCATGACGTGGTCCGGCGTGACATCGAGGGTCTCGTCGTCGGCGGCAGCCCGCATCTCGGGATAGCTGTCGAACACCAGGGCCGGCCCCTCGTGCCTGGTGAATTTCGGGTCACAGGCCGAGGGCTTGATGACGCAGCCCTCGGGCGCCAGGTTGCCGCGCAGGAGGGCGAGCGAGCCCTCGTGGTAGACCGGGTCGTTCAGGCTGCGGATCACGTCGTCGTTGTAGACCTCGGCGCCCTCCAGGTTCTCGGCCAGGGTCCGGCCGGTCACCGTAATCGCGCCCAGCTTCAGCTTGCCGCCCAGGCGGGACATCAGGCCGCGCAGACCGCCGGCATAGAAGAAGTCCTCCATCAGGTAGGTGTCGCCGCTCGGCCGCACATTGGCGATCACCGGCACCTCGCGCGAGGCGGAGTCCATCTGGTCGAGCGTCAGGTCGACGCCGGCGCGCCTGGCCATGGCGATCAGGTGGATGACCGCGTTGGTCGAGCAGCCGAGCGACATGGCGACGGTCACGGCGTTGTCGACGGCGGCCCGCGTGATCACCTTGTCGGGCGTCAGGTCCTCCCAGACGATCTCGACCGCCCGGCGCCCGCAGGCCGCGGCCATGCGGATGTGGTTGGCGTCGGCCGCCGGGATCGAGCTCGCCCCCGAAAGGGTCAGGCCGAGCGCCTCGGCGATCGCGGTCATGGTCGAGGCCGTGCCCATGGTCATGCAGTGGCCGTGGGAGCGGGCGATGCCGGCCTCGACCCCGAACCACTCCTCGGCCGTGATCGTGCCGGCGCGCCGTTCCGCCCAGTACTTCCAGCCGTCAGAGCCGCTGCCTAGGGTGCCGCCCTTGTAGTTGCCGCGCAGCATGGGGCCGGCCGGCAGGTAGACGAAGGGCAGGCCGGCACTGACCGCGCCCATGACCAGGCCGGGCGTGGTCTTGTCGCAGCCGCCCATCAGGACCGCGCCGTCGACCGGATGGGAGCGCAGCAACTCCTCGGTCTCCATGGCCAGCAGGTTGCGGTAGAGCATGGTGGTCGGCTTGACGAAGTTCTCCGAGAGCGAGAGCGCCGGCAGCTCGATCGGGAAGCCGCCGGCCTGGAACACGCCGCGCTTGACGTCCTCGACCCGCTGCTTGAAGTGGGCGTGGCAGGGGTTGATGTCGGACCAGGTGTTGATCAGCGCGATGACCGGCTTGCCCTCCCAGTCGGCGGGGCCGTAGCCCATCTGCATGGTGCGCGAGCGGTGGCCGGAGGAGCGCAGGTCGTCGGGCGCGTACCAGCGGGCGGATCTGAGGTCCTCGTACTTCCTGGTCATTAGGTGAACCCCGTCGCGAGCGCGAACATCAGCCAGACCACGCCGAAGCCCACGGCCATGCCGACGATCCAGGGCCAGGGGCCGTAGGTATCGTCCTTGGTTCTTTCCGGTGCCTTCAGGGTCCCTCTCCTATCCGCTGAGCGCCTTGGGCAGGAAGAGCGCGATCTCCGGGAAGAACATCACCAGAAGCAGGCCGATCACCTGGAGCACGATGAAGGGCAGGACGGCGATGAAGATCTCCTGCAGGGTGATGTCCGGCGGCGCGACCGACTTCAGCCAGAAGCAGGCGGGCCCGAATGGCGGCGAGAGGAAGTAGATCTGGATGTTCATCACGAAGAGCACGCCGAACCAGATCGCGGCCCAGGCCGGGTCGAGGCCGAGCTCGGGCGCCAGGTCGACGATCACCGGGGCGAAGACCGGCACGGTGATGAAGACGATGGCGATCCACTCCATGAAGGTGCCGAGCACGACCAGGATCGCCATCATGACGAAGATCACGCCGAAGGCCGGCAGGCCGAGCCCGGTGAAGAGGCTGCGCATGAAGTCGGCGCCGCCGATCAGGTTGTAGATGCCGACGAAGGAGACCGCTCCCAGGATCAGCCAGATGATCGTCCCGACCGTGTTCATGGTCCCGGCCAGCGCGGTCTGCAGCAGGCCCCAGTTGAAGCGGTTGCGCACGGCGGCCACGGCGATCGCGCCGAACACGCCGACGCCGGCCGCCTCGGTCACCGAGGCGATGCCGGCATAGATCGAGCCGAGCACGCAGGCGATCAGCAGGATGCAGAGCGCCACCGCCGTCTTGCGGTGGCCCGAGAGGTTGGTCGACCCGCCGCTCATCTCGGCGACCTCGGCCGCGGTCGGCGCCAGCGAGGGATTGAGGTAGCAGCGGATCAGCACGAAGCTGGCGTAGAAGCTGGCCAGCATCAGCCCCGGCACGGCGCCGGCGAGGAAGAGGTCGCCGATCGCCACGTCGGCCGAGAGGCCGTAGACGATCATCACGATCGACGGCGGGATCAGCGTGGCGAGTGCCCCCGAGGCACAGATCACGCCGACCGTCAGCTTGCGGTCGTAACCGAGGCGCAGCATCTGCGGCAGGGCGACCAGGCCGAGCATGACGATCTCGCCGCCCATGACCCCCGACATGGCCGCCAGCACGACGGCGACGGCCACGGTCTGCACGGCCACGCCGCCGCGCAGGTTGCCGGCGAAGATCGACATGGCGTCGAACAGGTCCTCGGCGATGCCCGCCCGCTCCAGGATCGAGGCCATGAGCACGAAGAGCGGCACCGCCACCAAGGGATACTTCTCGAGCAGTCCGAAGGCGTTGGTCGAGACCAGGTAGAGCCCCTTGGGGCCGAAGAAGAGGACCGCGCAGATCACCGAGACGATCAGGGTGACGATGCCGAGCGGCATGCCGGTCATCATCAGGAGCACGAGGGCGGCGACGATGATGATGGTGACGGTGCCGGTGCCGACGGCGCGGGCGTCGATCACCCGGGTCGGGTCGAGCGCCTCGCCGATGCCGACGAAGAAGAGGTCGAGGCCGCCGCCGAGGCTGTCCTCGCCGAAATAGTGCGCGGCGACCACCGAGAGGATGCGCAGCGCGATGAACAGGCTGACCAGGACCACGCAGGTCTTCAAGAGGCGGTTCTCGAAGTGGCGGTGCAGGTTGACCAGGAGCTGGGCCAGGTAGAGCGCGGCGCCGACCACCAGCACCGTCTTGAGCAGCATGGGCTGTGGCGAGTTGAAGCCGCTGCCGGCCCGCTCGATGATATCGATCGAGGAGAGGGCGTGGCTGGTCGCGTCGGCGATCAGCAGGAAGAGCGCGACCACCCCGACCGTCATGGCGAAGAGGTCGAGGATCCAGCGGGTCCGGTCGCGCGCCAGGACGTAGAAGACCGTGATCCCGATATGGCTCTGCTTCAGGGTGACGTAGCCGGCCGAGATCATCCAGGCCGAGGCGCAGAGCACCATGACCACCTCGAAGGCCCACTGGGTTGGCGCATTGAAGACGTAGCGGGCGACCACCTCGTAGAGCGTGACCGCCGCGCAGAGGATGTAGAACTGGGCGACCGCCAGCCCGGAAAAGTGGCTTAGATGGTCGACGATGTTGTAGCGCGACCGCTCGACCGCTTTATGGGTGTGATCCTGCAGGACCTCGTCGACCGCGTCGGCGATGTTTCCGGCCGGTTCGCTGGTTGTGGTGGCCATCGCGTCCCTCTAGGGCCTTGGACGATTACGGCACGCTCCCGGCGAAGGCGAGCGGCGGCGCCCCGCCGGGCGCCGCCGTGCCGGGTAGGCTACTGCAGGAGACCGTAGGCCCGCATGAACTTGACGTGAGACTCGTAGGCTTCCTTGGCCAAGGGCGACTGCTCGGCGAAGTCCTTCCAGGCGCCTTCGGCGATCGCGCGGAACTTGTCGCGCTCCTCCTGGTTCCAGTCGACCACTTCTTTGACCGGGCCCTCGCCCGCGCGGTGCTTGGCCGCCAGGATACGGTCCTGCATATCGGCGTGACGGCGCAAGTCGGTGTAGGCCGCGATGTACCAGGTCTCGAGGATGGTCCGCTCGGCGTCGCTCAGCTTGTCCCAGGTGCTCTTGTTCACGATGAACTGCAGCACCGCCTGGCTGTGGATGCCGGGATAGATCGGATAGTGGGCGATCTTGTGCATGCCCTTGGAATCGTTGTTCACGTAGGCGCTGGCGTCGGCCGCGTCGACGATCCCCTTCTCCAGGGAGGTGTAGACCTCGGAGAACGGCAGGGCGACCGGCGCGGCGCCGACCCGCTTGAAGACCTCGGCGGCCAGGCCCTCGGGCGAGCGGATCTTCACACCCTTCAAGCCGTCGACGCCGGTGATCTTCTTCTTGGAGACCAGGGCCTCGCGCGCGTAGGGCCCGCAGCCGATCACGTGGACCCGGCCCTTGGTGTACTTGTCGTAGGCCTTCTGCAGGATCTCCTTGCCGCCGCCGTTCATGCACCACATCTGGACCTGGTCCGGATTGTCGTAGCCGGCGATCAGGTCGCCGATGATGGCGAAGACCGGGTCGCGGCCGGAGAAGTAGGAGACCGCGTTGAGGTCGCCGTCGAGGATTCCGGCGCCGACCGCGTCGATGGTCTCTCGGTGCGGCACGACCGACTTGGTAGGCATCAACTGCAGCTTCAGCGAGCCGCCGGACATGGCCTCGACCTTGGGCGCCCACTTCTCGGTCAGGTACTTGAAGGTGAAATCGCCGGCGCTTTGACTGGTCTGGAGCTTCAGGGTCCTGGCCTGGGCGCCGGCCGCGAGCGCGCAGGCGAGAATGCCGAACGATACGGCGATCAGAGACTTCCGCAACATGACTGCAACCTCCCGTATGGCTTTTGTTGTTCGCTATCCCGATTCATAGCCCAAGGAGCGAAAAAAGAACACGGGGGGGCGCGCACGACAATCAAGATCGGGCGAGAACAGGGGGTGGCGGGCAAGAGGGGCGCCCCGGATCAGCCCGCCCCCGAGGCCGCGCCCCGCCGGACTGAGGTCAGATCCAGCCTTGCCGCTTGAAGAACCTGCCCAGCTCGGCGGCCAACTCCTTGCCGGTGCGCTGGGTGTCGGACAGGACATCGGGTCCGACCGCTTCCGAGACGACCGTGGCCGTACCGCCGATGATGACGCTGCGCTTCATCTGACCGGTCGCGCCGCCGATCCCGAGGGGCATGATGAAGCCGGGCTTGGAGCCGCTCGTGCCGACCACCTCGAACTGCTTGATCTGCTCCTCTCCCTCCGGCGTGGCGTAGCGGACCTGGCTCCGGGTGACCACTTTGGTCCGCCCGGCGCCGAAGCCGACCAGCATCCGCGCCGCGGCACTGCCTTCGTCGACCGAGATAAACTGCCCTTGGATCAAGAGCGCGGTGCCCTCCGCCCCGGCCAGCTTGCCGGCCGGCTCGGTCGGGATGCCGAAGGCGCCGATCTCCTCGACCAGGACGGCCTGGAGCACATCGGAGATCGACTTGCCGAACTCGACCTGCTCCGGTGTCAAGGCCGGCTGGCCCGCGGCGTCACCAGCGGTCCCTTGGCCTGTCCCCTGGCCCGCGGCCCCGCCCTGGCCGGGCGCGTAGGCGAAGCCGTAGACCACGACGCGGTCCGGCTTTGCCAGCGTCTCGCCCTTGTAGGCCTCAAGCTTCGTGACGTTGGCCGAGGCGCAGCCGGCGAGGAGAGCGGCGGCCAGCAGCGCCGCGATGCTGCCGGCCAAGTGCCGGGCCATCGCCCGTTCGGCTACGGACCGCCTGTCGAAACTGAAGGTGTCCATGCCGCTCGGCTCCTCTCTCCTCAAGATCCCAGCTCTTGCGCGACGCCGTCCCGGCGGTGGGCACGCCGTCGAAGGGTTCCCCTCATTCTGCAGGTTGATGACCCGCTGCGGCAACGTCTTGATCGCCGGGTCGACGCCGCTCGCCGTCCTGCGGCAAGGGTAGAGAAGAGGGCCGCTCGGGCGGGCAAGTCTTGGCAACCCCTAGTGCGCTTCGACTAATAATCATATCGAATTTGTGACAATCTCAAGAATCGGCTTGGGCGATGATTAATTTCCGGTTAATCTTCCACCAGGGACAGCTAAAATTTCAAATGGAGTCAGGGCTATGCGTTACTTTCTAGCGGTTTTACTTCTGGTCTTTCCCCTCGCGTCGGCTTCCGCTCAGTCGGCCGGGAACGTGACCAAGGAGCTGATCGGCTACAATAAGATCGCGGTCAACTTCTCCGCGAACGCCGCCAGGTGCAATCTCACGGACGCGTCTGTCCTCGAGAAGCATCTGGTCGAGAAGCTTGACGAGATCGGCCTCAAGCAGACCGACGAAAGCCAGTCTGTGGTCATCCTCAACGTCGCCGGCACGACCCTGGGTCTGCTCGGCGCCCAATGCTCGACCTATACGGGCCTGCAGATCCAAACCCGCCTGCGGGGGGATCAGGTCACCACCGACAACCCGCGCGTCCGGGCTGCGCTCGACCGCCTGGTCGAGATCCCGATCCTGCTGTGGAGCCATGGGGCCTTCTCCGTGACCACGTTGCCGCAGCCGTCGGCCGGTGGCCCGAGCCTCGCGGCCTACGATGCCGTCAAGAGCAACCTGAGCGTTATCATCGCGCGCTTGAAGGAGCAGCGGAACGAGTAGTCTTCTAGTATCGGGCGGCGCGGCGGAGGGCAGGTAGCCGGCCGGGCGTCGCCAAGGGTTGCAACCAAACGGGGTGCCCCTCGCTGGGAGGGACACCCCGTTTCGCGTCTAGAGGGGCTCACGGCTCAGATTGACTCAATCTGAGCCGATCTTCTTTCGCTGCCTACTCCGGCGTAGAGTTCAGCTGATAGAGCGCCTTGAGAACCCGAGGCGGGTTCTGCGCGACCCGCCCGAACCAGCGCTTGTAGATCTGGGCGATCCGGCCGCTGCGGTTCAGCTCAGAGAGCGCCCGGTTGGCGACCAGCTGGAAGTCCGCGTCGCCCCGCGCCGTCGCGAGCGCGAAGGGCTCGAAGGAGAAGAGCTCTTCGGACAGGAAGAAGATCTTGGGGTCCTTGCTCGTGATGATCTGGCCGATCAGCACCACCTGGTCCGACGAGAAGGCATCGACCTCGGCCTTCTCCAGCGAAGCTATGCCCTCGCTCGCCGAGGCGACCGGAACGACTTCGGCGTCGACCAGGGAGCTCTCCAACGCGCCCTTCAAGGCTTGGATGGTCGTGGTGTTGTCGACGACGGCGACCCGCTTGCCCTTGAGGCCCATGATCCCCGGGACCGGTTCGGCGCTGAGGCTCATCAGGGAGGCCCCGGTGACGAAGGTCAGCTGGGTGAAGCCGACCCGCTCGGCGCGGCCTAGGGTCTTGGTCGTCGCGCCGCACAGAAGGTCGATCTTGCCGGACTCGATCGCGGAGAAGCGGGTCTCGGCCGTGACCGGGACGTAGTTGACGGTGATGTCCGGACGGTCCAGCTGCCGCTTCACTGCCACCGCGACGTAGTTGCAGAGGTCGATCGAATAGCCGATCGGCTTGCCCTCCTTGTCGAGGAACGACATGGGCGGCTCCGCCTCGCGGAAGCCCAGGTTGATCTTCCCGGTATCGCTGATCCGCTTGAGCGTGCCGCTGAGGTCGGCGGCAGCCGCCGCCGACAAGGGCGCGCAGGCCAGAACCACCCCCACGATGAGGTTACGCATAACTCTTCTCCCTGTTTCAGTGCCCAGCCCGGGGCCAGCCCTTCGGCCATCGCCCCGGGCCCTAATCCTCTGTCTGTTAAGGATTTCCCCGGGCCAAGCCCGGGATCTTCCCCTGTTCCCTGTTCGAACGCGCCAGAGGGTAATGCAACCGAACCGTGAAGGCGAGTCCGGCCTGGGGAAGCTCTGTTTGGGGACTTCTGGGCGGTGGTCAGCGGCGAGATCCGGCTCTAAGATCGCGGGCGCGCGGCGCGGGCGCCGCCGGGGATTTCGAATGTGGGGACGGGGACCGATGAGCGAGTCTTGGCAGTATCAGTTGCGGGTCGATCTGACCGACGCTGGCGCCGAGATCGCCCGGCGCGACCCCGCCGACCCGTCTCTGGCGCCCCTGCCGGCAGTCCTCGGCCGCCACGACGCCGTCCTGAAGTGCCAGTACGACGCCTTCGCGGACTATGTCGCCGAGGCCGAGCGGCACGGTGTTGACGGCTATCCGCTCTACGAGTGGACCAAGGCGACGATCGAGAATCCGGCCAAGAAGGCCAAGTATCTCAAGTCTTTCACGCTCTACGTCGGCGGCGATCAGGTCTACGAGCGGACGGCGGCCGAGGCGCTCGAGGCGGAGCTGCAGCCTCTGGTCGGCGGCGGCCTGATTACCCGCCTCGCCAAGCACGACACCAACCCGGCCAACAATCCTCAGCCACCGGCCCGATATCGCAGGTAGGATCGCCATGGAACAAAACACCCAAGCCCCCGGCGCCGGCGCCGGAACCCGCCCGGCCCGCGGCCCCTTCGGCGCCGTTCTCCGCTGGACGGGCATCGCCCTCGGCGGCACGCTGGCCACCCTCCTCGCCGTCGTGGTCGTCTTCGTCGCCTTCGGCATCACCGTCGATCTCTCGGGCCTGCGGCCCCGCATAGAGGCCGCTGCCTCAACCGCGCTCGACCGGCGCGTCCTGCTCGAGGGCCCCATCCAGCTGGTCCCGACGCTTCAGCCGACCCTGCAGGTGGAGGGCATCCGCGTCGGCAACCTGCCCGAATGGCCCGAGGCGGACTTCGCGACGCTGGCGCTCGGGCGCGCGCAACTCGCGGTCCTGCCGCTGCTGCGGGGCGACGTTGAGATCGTGGAGATCACGGTAGAGGGCGTGAGGCTCAACCTGGTGACCAACGCCGAAGGCCAGCCGAACTGGCTGCCGACGGACGCGGGCGAGCGGGCCGAAGCGGCGCCCGATCCCGAGCCCGAGCCGGCGGCCGAGCCGGAAGCCGCGCGCTCGCCCACCCTGCGCTTCATCGAGCTGAAAGAACTGTCGCTGACCGATATCGAGGTGACCCACAGGAACGAGGCGATCGACCGCACCGTGGCGCTGAGGCTCGACACGATCACCGGGGCCGCCGAGGACGCCAAGCCGATGAACCTCGCGCTCAAGGGCTCGCTGCAGGACGTGCCCTACGAGGCGACCGTGACCGCCGGCAGCCTCGAGACCCTGGTGGGCGGCGGAGCACCCTGGGCGCTGGACTTCGCGGCCGACGCCGCGGGCACCAGCCTGACCCTTGCCGGAGAGATCGCCGAGCCCCTGCGCGGCCAAGGGCTGGCGCTCGATTTCGCCCTCACCGGGCCCGAGATGAGCGAGCTCGAGGCGATCCTCGGCACGGCCCTGCCGCCGGTTCGGTCGATCGAGATCAAGGGCCGCATCGAGGATTCCGAGGGCGCCTACCGTATCACCGGCCTCGAGGGCGTGCTGGGCGGCACGGATTTTTCCGGTGCCCTCGAGCTCGATACCTCGGGCCTCCGCCCGCGCGCGACCGGCAGGCTGGAGGTGCCCCGCCTAGACGCCGGTCCCCTTGCAGCCGCCGTCGCGGCGGCGGAAGAAGCCCAAGCAGCCCGCGGGCAGGAGGCGGAGGCGGAAACGCCAGCGGCGGACGAGGCGGGCGCGGCCCTCGATCCCGACGAACCGATCCTGACGCTCGACGCGCTGGAAGCCTTCGAGGCCGACTTCATCTTGGCCATTGGAGAGGTCGTCAACTCGCAGTTTGCGATCAGCGACGCGTCGCTCCAAGTCCGTGTCGCCGAGGGCGCGCTGACCGGACCAATAGGGGCGACCGTCGCCGAGGTGCCCTTCAAGGGCGAATTGCGGCTCGAGCCCCGGGACGGCGAACCAGCCGCCAGCGTGACCCTCTCGGCCACGGGCAGCGATATCGGGCAGTTGCTCTCGCTGATGGCCAGCGTCGAGGGCGTCGAGGGCGCGTTCCAGAGCGCCGACCTCTCGTTCTCGGCGCGGGGCGAAACGCTGCGCTCTCTGGTCAAGACCGCCGAGCTGCGCTTCGCCATCGCCGGAGCCGCCCTGTCCTACGGCAACAAGCCCGGCGAAGAGCCCATCGAGTTCACGCTGGAGAGCTTCGAGATGGACTTCCCGGCGGCGGCCGAGTCGCGCATCGCCGCCAAGGGCACACTCCTGAAGGAGCCCTTCTCCCTGGAGATCGGCGGCGGAACCTTCGTCGAGAACTACGTCCAGCGCGACTGGCCGCTCGATCTGAGTGCCTCGGGCGGCGGCGCCGAGCTCCGCGTCACCGGCCGCGCCTCGCGCGACCCCGAGCGCGCCGGGGCAGGCATCGAGTTTTCCCTGGCCGGCGAGCGCATCGGCGGCCTGTCGCGCTGGATCGGCATCGCGCCCGAGGCCGATCTGGCCTACGCCCTGCGCGGCAGCGTCTCCCTGGCGCCCGGCCGGCTCGGCGCCCGGATCGACGAAGGGCGGATCGGCGAGACGACCCTCGCCGGCGACCTGGGGATCAGGGACGAGGACGGCAGCCGGATTTCCGTTCTCGCCCTCAAAGTCGGCAACGTCGACCTCCGGCAGCTGGCCGGCCTGGCGCCGCCGAAGCCCGAGACGCCGGAGCCGGAAGCGGAAGGCGAGGCCTTCACCATCGACGTCCCGATCCTGCCCCAGGGCCTCGAGCTGGCCGACTCCGACATCGATATCGCCGTCGAGCGGATCAGGATGGACCCGAGCGACGTTACCGACCTGGCCTTCTCGGCCCGGATCAGGAACGGGCGGGTCGAAGAGGCCCCCCTTCGCGCGGTCCTGGCCGGAGCCGTCATCGAGGGCAACGCCTCGACCGACCTGCGGGGCGAGGTGCCGAGCATCAACCTGGCGCTGCTCTCCAAGGACCTCGACGTCGGCGGCCTTCTGGCGCAGCTCGGTGTCGCCGAAGGGCTGGAGATGACCGCCGGCCGCTTCGATATGGAGCTCGCCCTGCGCGGCGCCACCGCCCGCAGCATGATGAAGGCCTCCAGCTTCTCGTCCACCATCACGGACGGTCTGCTCACGCTGCGCGACCCCAACACCCAGGGCAGCCTCGACATCGAGGTTCCGGAGGGCCGGATCGAGGCCCCCGTGGACCGGCCGATCGCGCTGACGCTCGACGGCCGCATCCAGGAGACGCCGATCGCCATCACCATCGAGACCGACAGCCTGGCGAGCTTCGCCGAGCCCAAGGACAAGCTGGGCGCCACGCTGAACGCCAAGATCCTCAACGCCGAGCTGACCTTCTCCGGCTCGGCGCCGCTGCCGGTCGACAAGCAGAATCTCGACTTCGCGCTCGACATCACCGGCGACCGCTTCAGCGACTTCAACCAGCTGCTCGACGTCTCGCTGCCATCCTGGGGCCCCTACAAGCTGGCCGGCGCCTTCGGCAGCCAGAACACCGGCTACTACAT
The DNA here is from genome assembly GCA_030064845.1 of Kiloniellales bacterium. Classification (NCBI taxonomy): domain Bacteria; kingdom Pseudomonadati; phylum Pseudomonadota; class Alphaproteobacteria; order Rhodospirillales; species Kiloniellales bacterium. The sequence goes on along the minus strand of JASJEC010000009.1, from coordinate 71,977 downwards.
CAAGGACCTCGAGCTCGGCGTCGGCAGCAGCGCGCTGACCGGCGCGCTCGACCTCGACACCACCGGGGCCAAGCCGCGCCTGACCGCCAGCTTCACGGCGCCCAGCGTGCAGCTCGACGATTTCCGCGACCCCGACCGGGGCGAGGCCGACGCGAAAGTGGCCGAAGCGGAAACTTCCAGCGAGACGGCCGAGGCCGAGGCGGGGACAGTCTCCGAAACCGACGAAAGCGGGCGCAAGCTGCTGTCGCCGGAGGTCTTGGGCAGCCTCGACGGCACCTTGGCGGTCAGCGTCGAGCAGGTGTCCTCGGGCCAGGACGCCCTGGGCAGCGGCGTGCTGAAGGCGGAGCTGAAGGACGGCCGCTTTGCGGTCGAGCCGCTCACCCTCGAGGTGCCGGGCGGCAAGGTCGACATCGGCTTCGCCGTCGAACCGAGCGAGAGCGGCGTCGCGCTCGAGGCTCGGGCCGCGATCGACCGGCTCGACTACGGCCTACTGGCCCGCCGCATCGACCCGGAATCGGACACCGGCGGCCGGATCAGCGTCGACGTCGACCTGAAGACCCGGGGGAAGTCGCTCTCGGAGATCATGGGCGGCGCCAACGGGCATATCAACTTCGCGGTTTGGCCGAAGGATCTTGAGGCCGGCATCTTCGACCTCTGGGCGGTCAATCTCTTCACCGCGATCATGCCGTCGCTCGACTCCGAGGCCTCGGTGGTCAACTGCCTGGTCGCCCGCTTCACCCTGGAGGACGGGATCATGCGGCCCGACGCGCTGCTGATCGACAGCTCGCGGATCCAGGCCTCGGGCGACGGCAAGATCGACTTCGTGAACAACACCATCGACTTCGGCGCCTCGCCGAGATCGAAGCGCCCGCAGCTCTTCAGCGCCCAGACGCCGATCGCGGTCAAGGGCCGCCTGGAGGACTTCCAGGTCGGGCTGCCCCGAGGCGCCCTGGCGGGCACCGTCGTGCGCATGATCACCAGCCCGGTGGTCGTGCCGTTCCAGTGGGTCTTCACGTCGAACGAACCGCCCGACGGCAAGATCGCCTGCGCCAAGGCCTGGGGCGGGCCGACGCCGTTCGACGACACCGGGACCGAGTGATCCGGTTCAGACCGGCACCCTCGCCGGCCTGTTCGGCCCACTGGTTTGATGAATCCTAGACGCCGGATTCGTGCGGACGCGTGCAGGGGTATCCCCAAAGCGGGTCATTTTCTGACGGATCGCCTCGGGCGATTCGGTCAAACGCGGATCATGTTCCGGCCTGCAGGTTGCACCCAGCTGATTTCCTACGCGCCAAGACAGCAATCGTGCGCCCATACGCTCTTGGATCCGGAAATCGCCTTGCTCCGGTTGTGGTTTTTCTCACAATGGGCGTGTTCACCCAGCAATAAGGTTCGGTGGACTCAAGAAAGGGATCCCGGCCAGGGGAGGGATTGGCCGGCGATCTAAACCGGCGAAGTGCAAGCAACTTTCGCCTTCACTCAAGGAGGCACTATGAGGGTCTTTAATTCCATTCTGGCTTCAACGCTGGCCGTGGCCGGCTTCTGGTACGTCGTTCCGGTGCCGACCGCCGCCGCGCAGACGGCGACGGATCTGGACTGCGTCGGCTGTGTCGGCACCAAAGAGTTGGCCAACGAATCGATCGGGAACCAAAAACTGCAGAACTTCTCGATCGGCGACCGCAAGCTGAAAGACGGGGCGATCGGCCAGAACAAGATCAAGGACGACGCCATTGGCCAGAAGAAGATCAAGAACAGGGCGATCGGATCGCTCAAGCTGAAGCTCGGCGCGGTCGCCACCGAAAACATCCAGGACGGCGCGGTCACCCAGTCAAAGTTGTCTCCCGAGGTCCAGGCTCTCCTCGGTGGTGGCAGCGGCGGCGGTGGCGTCGTCCCGGTGAATTGCGCGGTCGATGATCTTCAGGCCGTACTGGACAACGCAGCACAAGGCAGCACGCTCTTTCTGAGCGGCACCTGCGTCGGCGCCTTCACCGTCGCCACCGACGGCATCACGCTGAGCGGCAACGAAGCGGCTGTTGCCTGCAACCCGGACAACCCCAGCCTCTCCGCCGGCGCGACCATCGACGGCTCGGTCACGGTGCGGAGCGTCAGCGCGACCTTGGAGCACCTGATCGTGACCGGCGCCGGCAACGGCGTCCACGTGCACGAACGGGCCACCGCGACGCTGCGCTGCAACGCGATTCAGAACAACGTTGACTCGGGCCTCCTGGTCACCGCCACGTCCCACGCCGATATCGCCGACAGCGTGGTCAGCGGCAACGACATCGGCATCGACGTCATCGGCAACGCCTCCGCGGTGATCTTCAATGTCGACGTCGTCGACAACGAGGACAGCGGCGTCATCGCCGAGGGCAGTTCCGCGCTCGTCATCGACGACTCGGAGATCGACGGCAACGACGGAAACGGCATCGAGGTCGCATTGGCGTCAACGGCCGAGATCACGGACACGACCATCAATGGCAACCTCGGCGCGGGCGTGGACGTGGCCAATGCCTCCAGCGCCGTCATCGGCGACGAAGACGGCGCAAGCGGCGAAGACGTTCTCATTACGAACAACGGTGAGGGCATGCGGCTGCGCGTCGGGGCCTCCGCTCAGCTGGTCAACACGACGGTGTCCGGCAACGGCGGCTTCTCGGCGATCAACGTGCAAGACAGCCAGCTCGAATTGGCGGAAGTGGCGACGATCAGCCACCCCGACAACTCGGCGGGGAGCAACGACTACGCCATCTTCGCCATCAACGGCAGCATCTCCGCCTTTTCGTCCCCGGGCCTGCCGGTACCGAGCGTCACGGGCCCGAACGGGAGCGGCGACGCTGCAATAGTCATGTTCGGGTTCACGCTACTTCAGTCCCAGACCGCCACGATCAGCGCGGGCGGCGGGGCCGGCACCGTGGCCCTGGAGCTGCACAACAAGTCCATCGCCCAGAGGTTCGGCGGAACCGTTACCGGCCCGATTGTCTGTTTCGGAAGCTTCGTCGAGACCTTCGGGCTCGCGGCCTGCAGCACGCCGCCCTGATCCTCTGCTGGTAACTGCAAGGTGAGGTACGGGCCCTGTCTGCGCGACGGGGCTCCACCCCTCACTTTGCGCGCCCATTTTCTGCTACCAGCCTTCCCACCTCTAGCGAGCACCGGGGCTTCGTTTCCGACAAAGCGGTCGGAGTTGCGTCGCCACAGCAGGATCGGGGGCAGCCCTCGTTAGAGTGTCTGGTCCTTCAGGAAACGCGTAAAGGCTTCCCAACTCTTCTTGTCCGCGTCCTCGCGGTAGCGTTGCGAGCCGAACACCGTGAAGGCATGGGGCGCCCCGGAATAGGTCACCATTTCATGCTGCACGTTGGCGTCTTCTAGCCGCTTCGCGAGATCCGCGAAGTCGTCCATCGAGATCGCGGCGTCGGCGGTCCCGTGCAGGACCATGATCGGCGCTTTCACGTCCGCATAGTTCTGTCCGTCCGGCGTGCCGAGCCCGCCGTGGAAGGAGGCAAACCCCGAAATCGGGGCGCCGGATCGCGCCAACTCGAGCACCGCGGCGCCGCCGAAGCAGTATCCCATGGCGACCGTTTCGGACCCGCCGAGGCCGAGGGCTTTCGCCTTGTCGAGGCCGCCTTGCATCAAGCGGCGCATCTTGGCCCGGTCCTTGTAGAGCTCACCGGTGTGCTGACGCTTGTCCGTCACCTCGGTGGGCCTCACGCCCTTGCCGAACAGGTCGACCGCGAAGACCGAATAACCAAGGTCGTGCAGCATGCCGGCACGGCGCTTTTCGTAATCGGTCAGTCCGTCCCAGTCGTGGATCAAGAGCACCAGCGGTGCGGTGCCATTGCCGACGTAGTATCCTTCGTAAGACTGCCCATCGACCTGGTAGACGACGTCCTTGCCCCCCATGGCGGCCGCCCCGGCGCTCCACGAAGCGATGCAGCCTGCGATCGCCATTGCAGCAACGTGCTTGGTTGTTCTCATTGCGTCAGTGCTCCATGAATTATCCCTCAACGCCCTACGAAGTCAGGCGGATGTTGGATCTCATGGCGTCTGGGTAGGTGTCCCGTCAGACAGGCACCGCCGATCTGCCACGCCCCGACTGTGGCCTTAGCGACACGCGTTCAGGACTGGGTCCAGGGGTCCGGAGACGTACTCGTTCGCTGGTTGAGACAGAGCAGCAGTCGTGTGGTGCCGGTGCCGGCGATCGGCGGTGATCGGTGGACGATCCCACTGTTCGAGCCGGCCCGGCTTCCCTTGAACATCGCAACATCATGGTCCCCGAGGCGCTCCAACGGACCCTTGAAGCTCTTCTGTTCGACTATGGCTCGCTCGGCGTGTGCCATCCGAACCCACTCCGTCGCGGGTCCGCGATAGGTCGTCAAGAGCCGCGCCTCCACGGTGTCGCGATGAAACTTCCAGCAGGCGTCGTGGCTGACGCGTTCGAGCCGGACATCGACCTGGTGGCTGCGGGTAATCTCGGCGAACACGCTGACCAGGTGACCGATGTCCGCGACCAGAAGGTCGCGCATGTCGCCTCCAGGCAGGCCACACTCGTCCAGCAGCGGCTCGAGAGCAGGCCGAAGGTCGCCGGGCTCCACGAGAATGCGGATCTCGGGAAGATCCCTTGCGTCGGCCTGGTCGATCCAATCCCGCAGACGCGGAGGAAGCGAACGCTGCCAGATCACGAGCTCCGTGGCGGGCTCACGAATGGCGGCGAGGCCATCCCTCGTTCTGCAGGTCCTAACGCCGTTCACCAAAGTGGCGGCCTCTTGCGGTTTCACATGTTATCTAATGATATAACATACCATTTTTTAGTGTCTTTCGCGAAGGCGTGCCCAAATTTGACGCCCTTGCCGGTGAAGTCCGCCAGATCGACCTCGGCGATCTGTGCAATCATTTGCCACGGTCGCCCACTTCTCCTGTTGAAGCGGTAGCTGATCACCGGCCCGTTGGTTGTGCCGTTCCAGTGGGCCTTATCGGAGCACGAGCCGGCCGACGGCAAGGTCGCCTGCGCCAAGGCCTGGGGCGGAGCGGGCCGCGAGAGTTAGAAGATGGGCTGTGGCACGTCCCCATAGTAGGTCGTATCGGTCGTCGTTAGATTGCTCAGCGCGCCCGTCTGCAGATTCAAATCCACGATCAGGACGGGGGTCATCTTGGCGCTCATGTCCATGATCTCAGCTAAAGGAACGAACCGATTTCCGGGCTTGTCGATCTTGGAGAGAACGATCTTTACATCGTCGGATTCCGTACCCCACAAGAAGCCCTTCAAGGATGATCTGTTTCTGAAATTGCTGATGATCTCCGCCTCATGATGTTCATTGATGGACACGAACTTTCCCAGCATTCCGTAGTTTTTCGGCATTATATGGGCCGTGAAACTCACGTTTCCCTGCATGTCCAAGGCGTTTCTCACCCCGTTGTCAGCTATGGCCTTGGTGACCGCGTCGCGAAGATAGGCTTCGTCATGCGGGAAGATGGATATCGCCAGTATCCTTTGGTCGGGCAGTTCCGCTAGGGAGATGTTCGCGATTGAAAGGTTCCTCAGGCCTATCGCGCCGGCGAAGGCAACGAGGACAATCGACAGAACCGCCATCACCTGGGCCCATTTTCGACTCGGGACCCATCCGAACAGCAAATTGAACAGCCTGCCACCGGGATTGCCGGGAAGGAACATGGCCGTTCTTCGCATGTAGGCCATGTATTCGGGATACTGCGCCTGCATCCGGCGCTCCTCGAACTTGGCCAGATAGAAATAGAACACACTCATCATCAGAAACAGGATCAGCATCATCATTCGAGGCCAGATGAAGAGCAACCCAAACGCGGAAAGCATGAAGAACAGGTATTGCGGGTGCCTTATGTACGCATAGATGAAGCCGCTCACCATGCCTTTGCGTGTAATCTTGCCCCAGTACACCGGCGCGGCGGATACAAGGAACCCGGCCAGCCCGACGTAGAACAGGTACTCCCCATAACGTATGAACTCGATGAACGAACTGTTCGTCGCGTACACCGACTGGGGCAGGAAGAACGCGGCAACCCATGCCGTCCATTCGCTCTGGCGCGCTCCCGCCAAGAAGGGGTCGTAAAAGGAATACAACAGAATGCCGAAGGGGGAGGCCATAAGGATGCCCTCCAGCATGATCAGCCAGTAAAGAAAAATAGCTGTTCCCGAAGCCAGTTGCTTCTGAACTGAAGTCGACATTGACTCAATCCGCAGCGGGACCGACCAGACGTCCTAGGATCCCATGTGCCTGAAGTCTCCGCGCTGACTCATGTCAACTTGGCGCGTGACAAGTGGCTGCGCCCGCTCCAATCCGAAAATCGGCGCTAGCTAGCCAGTCAGTCGTAGATCGAGGCAATCGCCGGTTAACGCGCGATTGCACCGGCTGAGGACACGCCCCTACTCCGCCGCGACCACGTCTTCGCCGGCCTTCTCGACGCGGCAGGCCGCGAACTTGAACTCGGGGATCTTGCCGTAGGGGTCGAGCTGCGGGTTGGTCAGCACGTTGGCCGCCGCCTCGACGTAGGCGAAGGGCACGAAGACCATGTCCTCGGCGACCGCGCGGTCGGCGCGGGCCATGATCTCGATCGACCCGCGGCGGGTCTCGATCCGCAGAAGCTCGCCCGGCTCGATACCCAGCCGGCGCAGGGTCTTGGGGTGCAGCGAGGCGTTCGCCTCGGGCTCGGCCCAGTCGAGCACGCTCGCCCGCCGGGTCATCGAACCGGTGTGCCAGTGCTCGAGCTGGCGCCCCGTGGTCAGGATCATCGGATACTCGGGGTCCGGCGTCTCGGCCGGCGGCACGATCGCGGCGGGGGTGAACTTGGCCCGGCCCTCGGGCCGCGGGAAGGCGTCACCGAACACGATGGCCTGGCCCGGGTCGTCCGGCGCGAGCGAGGGATAGGTCACCACGTTCTCGGCCACGAGCCGGTCCCAGGTGATGTTGTCGAGCGACTTCATCGAGCGCTTCATCTCGGCGAAGACCTCGCTCGGGTGGCTATAGTCCCAGTCGAGCCCGACGCGCTTGGCGATCTCGTTGGTGATCCACCAGTCTTCCCTGGCCTCGCCCGGCGGCGGCACCGCCGGACGGCCCATCTGGACCTGGCGGTTGGTGTTGGTCACGGTGCCGGTTTTCTCGGCCCAGGCGGTCGCCGGCAGAATCACGTCGGCGTAGTTCGCCGTCTCGGTCAGGAAGATATCCTGGACCACCAGGTGTCCCAGCTTCTCCAGGGCGTGGCGCGCGTGCTCCACGTCGGGGTCGGACATGGCCGGGTTCTCGCCCAGAATGTACATGCCCCTGATCTTGCCTTCGTGGACCGCGTCCATGATCTCGACCACGGTGAGGCCCGGCTGGGGATCGATCTCGCTGCCCCAGATATCGCGGAACAGCTCGCGCACCGGCCCCTGGGCGACCGGCTGGTAGTCCGGCAGCACCATGGGGATGAGGCCGGCGTCGGAGGCGCCCTGGACGTTGTTCTGGCCCCTGAGCGGGTGCAGGCCCGCGCCCGGACGGCCGACGTGGCCGCACATCAGGGCCAGGCTGATCAGGCAGCGCGAGTTGTCGGTGCCGTGGACGTGCTGGCTGATGCCCATGCCCCAGAAGATCAGCCCCGCCTCGGCCCGGGCGAAGGTCCGGGCGACCTCGCGCAGTGTGTCGGCGTCGATCCCGCAGATCTCGGCCATCTTCTCGGGCGGAAAGCCTGCAAGGTGCGTCTTCAGCGTGTCGAAGCCCTCGGTCATCGCCTGGATGTACTGTTCGTCGTAGAGCTCCTCCTCGACGATCACGTGCATGATCGCGTTGAGCATCGCCACGTCGGTGCCAGGTCGGAACTGCAGCATGTGGGTCGCGTGGCGCTTCAGACCCTGGCCGCGCGGGTCCATGACGATCAGCTTGCCGCCGCGCTTCACGAACTGCTTGAAGTAGGTCGCGGCGACGGGATGGTTCTCGGTCGGATTGCATCCGATCATGATCGCCACGTCGGCGTTCTCGATCTCGTTGAAGGTCGCGGTCACCGCGCCCGAGCCGACGTTCTCCATCAGCGCCGCCACCGAGGAGGCGTGGCACAGCCGTGTGCAGTGGTCCACGTTGTTGTGCCCGAAGCCTTGGCGGATCAGCTTCTGGAACAGGTAGGCCTCCTCGTTGGAGCACTTGGCCGAGCCGAAGCCGGCGACGGCGCGGCCGCCGTGCTGGTCGCGCAGCCGGGCGAGGCCGCCGGCCGCGGCGTCGAGCGCCTCCTCCCAGGTCGCCTCGCGGAAGTGGCTGCGCCAATGGGCCGGATCGACGTTCAGGCCCTTGGCCGGCGCGTCCTCGCGGCGGATCAGCGGCTTGGTCAAGCGGTGCGGATGGGCGACGTAGTCGAAGCCGAAGCGGCCCTTCACGCAGAGCCGGCTCTGGTTGGCCGGCCCCTCGATGCCGTCGACCCGGACGATCTCGTCGTCCTTGACCTTGTAGCTGATCTGGCAGCCGACGCCGCAGAACGGGCAGACGCTCTCGACTTCGCGGTCGTAGTCCCGCCGGTCGCCGCGCTGCGCATCGTCCAGCACCGTGGCCTCCATCAACGCGCCCGTCGGGCAGGCCTGCACGCACTCGCCACAGGCGACGCAGGTCGACCGGCCCATGGGATCGTCCATGTCGAACACGATCTGGGCGTCGTGGCCGCGGCCGGCCATGCCGATCACGTCGTTGACCTGGACCTCGCGGCAGGCGCGGACGCAGAGGTTGCAGTGAATGCAGGCGTCCAGGTTGACCTTCATGGCGAGGTGGGAATCGTCGAGCAGGGGAACGCGGTTCGGCTCTAGCTTGGGAAAGCGGCTGTCCGCGACGCCCTGGAGGTCGGCCATCTGCCAGAGGTGCGACGAGCGGTCGTGGGCCTCGGCGCGCTCGGGCTGGTCGGCGACCAGCATCTCCATGACCATCTTGCGCGCCTTGGCCGGACGCTCGCCCTGGGAATTCACCACCATGCCGTCGGCCGGCTCGCGGATGCAGGAGGCGGCCAGGGTCCGCTCGCCCTCGATCTCGACCATGCAGGCGCGACAGTTGCCGTCGGAGCGGTAGCCGGGCGCGTCCTTGTGGCAGAGGTGGGGGATCAGGGTGCCGGCCCGCTTGGCGACCTCCCAGATGGTCTCGCCAGGCGCCGCCTCGACCTCCTGGCCGTCCAGCGTGAAGGTGATGAGATCGGTCATGGCTCAGACCTCGTCCGGGAAGTGTTTCATGGTGAGGCGGATCGGGTTGGGCGCCGCCTGGCCGAGGCCGCAGATCGAGGCGTCGACCATCGCCGTCGAGAGCTCCTCGAGCAGCGGCTTGTCCCACTTCTCGGCCTGCATCAGCTTGACCGCCTTCTCGCAGCCGACCCGGCAAGGGGTGCACTGGCCGCAGCTCTCGTCCTCGAAGAAGCGCAGCATGTTGAGCGCCGCGTCCCGCGCCCTGTCCTTATCCGACAGCACGACCACCGCCGCCGAGCCGATGAAGCTGCCGTGGGGCTGCAGCGTGTCGAAGTCGAGCGGGATGTCGTTCATCGCGGCGGGCAGGATTCCGGCCGAGGGACCGCCCGGCTGGTAGGCCTTGAAGGCGTGGCCCTCCAGCATGCCGCCGGAGGCCTCGATCAGGTCGGTGATGGTCGAGCCGGCGGGCAGCAGGTAGACGCCCGGGCTCTTGACCCGGCCCGAGACCGAGTAGGAGCGCAGGCCCCTGCGGCCGTTCTTCTCGGTCGCGTTGAGGCACTCCGGGCCCTCGCGGCAGACCCGGGCGACCCAGTGGAGCGTCTCGACATTGTGCACCAGGGTCGGGCGATCGAAGATACCGACTTGCGCCACGTAGGGCGGCCGGTGCCGCGGCAGGCCACGCTTGCCCTCGATGCTCTCGATCATGGCGCTCTCTTCGCCGCAGATGTAGGCGCCGGCGCCGCGCCGCAGGTCGATGTGCCCCGGCGCCACGATGCCGGCGGCCTCGAGCGCGGCGATCTCGCGGCGCAGTAGCTCCAGCACGGCGGGATACTCGTCGCGCATGTAGATGAAGCAGGTCTCGGCCTCGACCGCCCAGCCGGCGATCAGCATGCCTTCGAGGAAGAGGTGCGGGGTGCGCTCCAGGTAGTAGCGGTCCTTGAAGGTGCCAGGCTCGCCCTCGTCGCCGTTGATGGCGAGGTACTTGGTGCCCTCGGCGGCGCGCACGAAGCCCCACTTGCGGCCCGAGGGGAAGCCGGCGCCGCCGAGGCCGCGCAGGCCCGAATCGAGCACCGACTGCTGGACCTCTTCCGGCGTCCTGGCGCCGCCGCGCAGCGCCTTCAGGGTCTCGTAGCCGCCCTCGGCAACGTAGGCCTCGAAGGCCTGGTAGTCGGGGATATGGGCGTGGGTGTCGCCCCCGGCGATGGCCTCGGCGACCTTCTCCGGCGTGGCGTGGTCGATGTGGTTGTGGCCGAGCTCCAGGGTCGGCGCGGTGTCGCAGCGGCCCATGCAGGGCGCACGCAGCACGCGGACCTCACCGCCGCCGTTGTAGGTCTTCGCCAGGTCCTTCAGCAGGTCCTGCGCCCCGGCCAGCTCGCACGACAGGGAGTCGCAGACCCGGATGGTCAGCGCAGGTGGAGCCGCCTCGCCCTCCTTCACAACGTCGAAGTGGGCATAGAAGGTGGCGACCTCGTAGACCTCGGCCTGGGCCAGGCGCATCTCCTCGGCCAGCGCCCGCAGGTGGGCCGCCGAGAGGCAGCCGTGGGCGTCCTGGATCAGGTGCAGGAACTCGATCAGGAGATCGCGCCGGCGCGGCCGCTCGCCCAGGAGCGCCAGCACCTCGGCCAGCGCCCGATCCTCGAGCTGCCGCCCCTTGGGCGTCGCGCGGCCCTTGCCGCGGCCGGATTTCCAGACACCGGGTCCATCGCCGGCGCCGCCGTCCAGAGGGCTCATCGCTCATCTCCTTCGCGTGGAGATCCCATCATCCGCCCGGGGCCTGCCGGGAGCAAATCGGAACTGCCGAAGACGCCTTCGGCTGAGGCTATTGCCCTAGCAGGGTGCCGAAATACGCCTGAGCCCTTGATCACGGTCATCCTTCGACACGCTCAGGATAAGGGTAAGTGCTTGAAACATTTTGCCCTCACCCGCGCGTAGCGCAAGTGCTCCGCACTCTTGTCGAAGGGTGATGGTTCCGACTGAGCACTTTGTCAGCAGCCTGCTAGGGCTATTGCCGAGCCGCCTTCATGCAGGACATCAGGGCCTCGACCGCCGGCAGGACCGGCTCCCGCTCGGAGATCACGACACCGATCGGCTTTTCCACCAGCGGCTCGACAAGTCTTAACCTCAGGACGTCGCTGGTCATGGCGATGCTGTCGGCCATGACTTCCGGGGCGATGGTCGCCGCCGTCCCGCTCGAGACCTGGACCAGGGCCGCGGTGAAGGCGTTGGTCTCCATCACCAGGTTGGGCTCGGCCCCGGCGGCCTGGAAGGCCTCGTCGATGAAGCGCCGGTTCAGCATGTTGCGGGTCAAGAGGCAGAGCGGGAAGCGCGCCGCCGCCCGCCATGAGATCTCGCCCTCCAGGTCCGGCGCCAGCGCCCGCGGCAGCAGCAGCTCGTAGCGTTCGGCATAGATCGCCTCGGACGCGCTGGCGGCCGGCAGGGTGCTCTCCAGGTAGGTCACCCCGGCGTCGAGCGAGAAGTCCTCCAGCCCCTGGGAGATCTCGGCCGAGGAGTGGGAGAAGACCTGGATGGTCAGCGCCGGGTGGGCCTTGCGCAGCTGGGCCGCGATGTTGGCGACGAAGGTCAAGGTGGTCGGCACCGCGCCGACCAGGAGCTGACCGGAGAGGACGCCCCGGGCGCGGTCGATCTCCTGGCGCAGACCGCGGGCGTCGGCGATCATCTGGTGCGCCCAGCGCAGCGCGATCTCGCCCTCCTGGGTGAAGCCCATGAAGCGGTTGCCGCGCTTGACGATCGGCGCCCCCAGGTCGAGCTCCAGGTTGCGGATCCGCTCCGAGAAGGCCGGCTGGGAGATGCCGCACTCGGCCGCCGCCCGGCCGAAGTGCCGGTTGCGCGCGAGCGCGGCCAAGAGCTCCATGTCCCTCAGGTCGGGCATCGGGGTCCTATAGGCGGGTCTGCCGGGGCGGCATCTTAGCGCCGTATCATGGGGATTCCCAATGGCAGGGAAGGGTTCACCGGGGCGGCGGACTTCAGTCGGCGGCGCGAGTGAGCGCTTGAACCGGATCCTGCATGTCTTCTGGCATGGGTGTCGCCAGGATCGCATCGATCGACGCGAAAGTGTAGCGGCGGGCGATCGGAGCGGTTTCTTGCAGTTTAGTCAAAACCGGCCTCGCTAGGCGGTCTTCTACGAGCGGCCATCCATCTGTTTTTTCCGATGCCGCTAGCTGAATTCCCAGGATAGTGAAGAGTCCGCGCATAATGGTGCGCAGGTCCTCTAGTTCTGCTTCAGATGTATCAGGGGTGGTTTCGATTAGTTCTCCCAACCTCGAGAAGTTCCCGGAGCACCGAGCGAGGGCGTCAAAGTAGATGCCCGCGGAAGCCGGTGATCCGGTCGCAATGGCGAGCTGCGCGAGCAGGGCCCGGTAGGTAACGTGGTCGCTGGTCGGATCGATCAGTGGCGCCCCATCCTCGTCCGTCACGGATTTGATCAGGCCATAAACGTTCACGAAACGCAGCAACTGACGCGGAGAACGGCCAGCCTGGGGAGCCACCAGCTGAATCATCTCACGCTCGTCATCGTTGATGACCACCGCGCGGGGCGTGATCTCAGGACGGTCCTCCTCTTCCTCCCCCGACCCTTCTTCTTCCTCCCCCGCCTCTTCAGCGGTGACGGCCTCTTCATCCCCCGCCGGCGGCTCTTGGGCACCGTTCGAGTCGTCAACGCGTGCCTGGCCGGTCAGGGCGGCCGGTGAGCCCGCCGATGGCACGCCGGCCGAACCGGTCTCTCCTAGGGTCTCGCCGTCTGGACCTGTTGCCGCCTTGGTCCCGGCGGAAGGTTCCGTCACATCTGGTGGAAGATCAGCCGGGATTCCCTTCAGGACACCGCCAACGAACCCGCGACTTGAACTCGGATCCATACGGCGGGTCCAGTAGGGAATTTGGAAGATCTTCTCCAAGTAGTCCTGCGCGCTGGTACCACCGCTGCCGTCAACCAGCGTCCCTAGTTCCTTGACCAGGGAGGCCTCCATCCAGCGCGTATCCACGCCCACGACGATCACGAAGAGGGGAAAGTTGAGGAACAGATGGACCGCCTGCAGCACGCGGTAGACCTTGTCCGGTGGGCAACGGTCTAGGTCGTCGATGAACAAGACGATGCGGTCGATCGATACGCCGAGGGGGTTTTCCGGCTTGTTGACTTCCTTCATTCGGTCCAAGGCGTCGCCGACCGGGCGGAAAAGCTCGTTGTCGGCCTCACTCGCATTATCGCCGAGAAAACGGGCTCGCAGGGCCTCGATCCGCATCGCGAGGTCTTCTTGTTGACGCTTCAGCGCGTCGATCTCTCGTTGCGCCTGATCTCGAGAAGTCGCCATCAGCGCTGTGAGCTGCTCGAAATCGCGGCGGATTGTGTCGATAATCCCGAGATGCTTGGCGTAGGTGTCGCCTTCCGCGCGCGATCGAATGAATGCGGCAATTCGGCCGGTCGCCGAGCCGGCACGCAGGTTCCTCTGCGCGATCGCGGCAGCTTGTTCGGCAAGGTTCAGCGCGGTCTGCGCCTCGTTGATCTTGGTCTCGTAGTGGGCGAGCGTGTTCTTCTTCGCCTTGGACCGTTCAGCCTCGACCTTGTCGAACGCTGTCTTCAAGGTGCGGAGCGCCGCAACCACGCCTTTCGTACGGGCAGCGACGATGCTGACCCAGGCCGTTGCGGCTGTCGCTAGCCCGGTGAGCGTCGATACTGTTGGCTCGATGTCGATCTTTTTCGCCAACAAGGACAGGAGCACGGGCAGGCCGAGCACCAGGGCGGTCAAAAGCATCAGCATGAGAGGCGAGGAAACGCGGGAGCGCAGCGATGTCCAAAGCACTTCAGCGTCGGACGCGGCGCCGCGGGTCTTCTCGATCGCCGCGTGCAGCTTAACGCCCTCATCAGCCAGTTTGTTCAGGCCGAATGCCTCGGCCACTTGGTGGAAGGCCTTTCTCGTTTCGTCTTGCCCAACGATCTCGCCCGCGACCGCAGCCCAGTGTTTCGCCTCGGCCGTGTTGGCGGTCTGCAGGGTCTGGCGGGCGGACTCCATGTCCCGCAGCCTGTCGGCAAAAGCCTCGATTGCCTCAAGCCGCTCTGCCTGGGCCGTCGACAGGCTTTCAAACAATGTCTCGACCTGATCGCCGCGCTGCTGGTCGGCGACCTTGCGACGCAGCCAACCGTCCAGTTCTCGAAAGATCACGTCGACCAGGCTCGCCCAGACGTTGGTTTCCATGTAGTGCCACGCGTTGAAGCGGATCGGAACGATATTGCCGTGGAACGCAGAAGGCGTCTCCGGACTGGGTGCCGAGGGGCGCTTGGTAAGGTCATCCAGCGCCTCGGCTATTCGCTCCATGAAGAACGTCTTGCCCGTCCCCCAATGGCCAAACACACCGATCGCGAGCGGCGGCTCGAACCCGTTCGACGCGATGAGGCGAGCGAAGGCCCGGGCTTCATGCCGGACATCGAGAAAGTCTTCGCCCCGTTTCACGGTGTCATTGAGCGTTCCGGCGATGCGAGGGCCGAGTACCGTCGCGTCCTCTCCTCGGGGCGGTTCGTTCGTGTCCTCCGGGGGCTCGTCGGGTTCCGGCGGTGGCACCTTCGCGTCGGGCGGTGGTTCCTTCGTATCCTCCAGGGGCTCGTCGGGTTCGGGCGGTGGCACCTTCGTGTCAGGCGGCACAGTCCGGTCCAGCCAATTGGCAAAGCGCTCCAGGTCCTTGGGCGGACACCGTTCCCGGGCACCCTCTATTAGGCCATCGATCAGCCCGTTCCGGTCGGTCAGAAACAGCTCTTCATAGACTTCATCGGCTTGGTGCGCCGAAGCCTGCAACAGCGCCGCCAGTAAAGCCTCTGCAGTGATCAGTTCATCGCCCGAGATACGCGCGGCTTTCTCGATAACCTTCGCAGCACTTGGACTAAGGCGGTTGACCAATTCAGCTTCGCGGCGATTGATATCTTGCGGCTCACCCTTCCGATCCCTCAAGAGCCGCAAGTAGTCCTTGAAGCGAGCCTCGTCGCCGTTGGGAACAGCCAAGCCATGCAAGGCCACGGCCAGAGCGCTCGTACGGGCCTCGGGTCGCAGCTCTCGGCCGAGCACGATCAGCCCGATCAATAGGTGGGTCCAAGTGAGTTCTCCGCGCCGCGTTGACTGGCCGCTGAAGGCGCGGGCTGCCTGCAGGCTCCGGGCCACGTGGTTGTTGACCCAGCCTCGCGAGCGTTCGATTCGCTCCGTCAGCGCGTCACCAGGCTCCGGGCCTATCGCGTTCAGCAGCTTCTCGCCCGGGCCCTTAAGACTGTCGTTGTGGAGCATAGCTCGGGCCAAGGCTTGGGCTGCCGGTTGGCCGATCGCGAAGTTGGTTCCCTGCTGGCCAAAGAGCACGCTGGCTGCGGCAACCCGGTGGTCGTGCCAAACCCACCAGTCGGGTACCGGATCGTCTGGCGAGAAGGCGATTGTTTCCACAGGAACGCCTCGGCGGGTCTGCAGGTCCTCCAAACCTACCGGCGGCCCCGAGACACCGCCGATCCCTGTGAACCCCCGCCAGGGCCTATTGCGGGGGTACTTTCTTGGCGGATTACCGGCCCGCAAGAAGAAAACAACATCCCCCGATTGCGGCTCATTACGACGTTCGTTCCAGAGCCATGGAACCACGTCGCCCATCGATCCTTGCCTTAGGAGCTCATCGGTGCGGCTTTGATTCGTGTACTGGAAGATCCAGTAGTTCCTGTTTTCCACTTTCTGATCGCCTACCTCGCGGATCCAAGGAACATCGTTGCGATGTCAATTCAGGAGTTTCGAGCGGCCGGTACGCTATCTCGGGTTAATCAATCGAGATAGCTCGCCCATTCTAGGGTTTCATGCTCTGTAAAAGCGAGTTTGACGCAGCCTTTTACCGATGAAACCGGGCCGAATGGTTCGAATAAGGCTGGGGAACAGGACGATCGCCCGCGCAACGGCTTTCGAGACTGCTTCGTTCAACCACTCCGGCACAACTCCACGCGCGGTGGCTGCGAGCCCCGGTGAATTTGCTCCAACAAGTTTGTATCGAGCGGGGCCGCGAGCCACGATCGGCCGCGAAGCGGCTACTCGAACTCCATCTCGACGTAGACGTAGCCGGCGTTGCGGGTGGCCAGCTCCTCGAAGGTGTCGAGCTTGGCGTAGGCGCTCTGGTCGACGTAGTAGGCCTGTTCCAGCGTGCCGCCGGCGTCCAGGTGCTTGCGGATCTCGCCCCTCAGGTGGACCAGGTAGTCGCGGGTGTAGCGGCGCACCTGGGCCATGTTGGTCGGGTGACCGTGGCCGGGGATCACATAGGTCGCGTTCAGCGCCTCGAACTCGTTCTCCCAGGTCTCGAGCCAGTCGGCGGTCACCGTGTCCTCGAAGATCGGCAGCAGGCGCTCGTGAAAGGCCATGTCGCCGGAGATGACCAGGCTCTGCTCGGGCAGCCAGACCACGGTGTCGCCCGGGCTGTGGGCCGGCCCCAGGTAGCGCACCTCGATCCGGAAGCCGCCCATCTCGACGATGCGCGCCTCTTCGAAGGTCTCCGTGGGCATCACGACCTCGGTGCCCTCCGCGAGCGGGCCGTTGAAGCGCCGCATGCGCGCCAGGTCCTCGTGGCCGCTCTCCTCGAAGTCGGCGGCAGCGTCGACGTGGGCCAGGATCGGCACGCCCTGCTTGGCCCAATAGCTGTTGCCGAGCATGGCGTGGCCCTGGCCGTTCTCGTTGACCACCAGCTTCACCGGCTGGTCGGTGACCGCCTTGATCTCCTTGTGCAGCGCCTCGGCGAGGCAGGCGCAGCCGCCGCTATTGATCACCACCACGCCGTCGCCGGTGACGATGAAGCTGAGGTTGTTGTTGTGGCCGGCGTTGTCCTTGCCCGGCGGCGCGGTCGCCCCGATCGCCGACCAGACGTGGGGGATCACCTCGACCGGCTTCGAATAGAGCGGCGAGTCCGGATACATGTCGGGAATGTCCTGGCTGGCCATCCCCGCCAGCGGCACGGCGAGCCCGACCAGGGCGGCGAGCAGGATCTTGGTCGAACGAGGCATGCGCTTCACTCTCAATCTTCCTCGTAGGCGATCTTGAGCACTTCGATCTGCCGCGTCCCCGTCGGGGTCTCGAAGGCGACCACGTCGCCCTCCTCGGCCTTCATCAGGGCGCGGGCGATGGGCGAGACCCAGCTCACCTCGCCGCGCGCGGCGCTGGCTTCGTCGATGCCGACGATGCGCAGGGTGGTCCCCTCGTCGTCCAGGTCGGCGTCGGCGTCGACGAAGGTGACTGTGGCGCCGAAGAACACCCGGTCGTGGTTCTTCTGGCGCGTCGGGTCGACCACTTCGGCGCTCTCGATCCGCTTCAGGAGAAAGCGCAGGCGGCGGTCGATCTCGCGCAGACGCTTCTTGCCGTAGATGTAGTCGCCGTTCTCCGACCGGTCGCCGTTGCCCGCCGCCCAGGCCACCACCTCGACCACCTTGGGCCGCTCGACCCGGCGCAGCTGGTCGAACTCCTCGCGCAGCAGGCGCAGGCCCTTGGGGGTGACGTAGTTCTTCCCCTTGGGCAGCGGGGCCGGCTCGGCTTCCGGCTCCTCCGCCTCGGTCTCCTTGGTAAAGGCCTTGCTCATGGGGCTCCGTCTCTGGTCGGGATCGTGGCGTCAGGGATGCCGGTAGAACGACGGCGACAAACCTGGGCACTGGGCGTCGGTCGTCAGTCTAGCGGATTTCGGTCAAGCTATCCCAACAAGCTGCCGTTCCTGCAAATCACTCCCGACGGCAAGGGAGGGAGATCTTCGGATATCGCATCCTCAGGATGTTGGTGCCCGATCCGGTTTGATAGTCTTCACCGATGGGAACCGCCACGATCCGTGCACCACACACCGCCGACGCGCCGCACAGCGCCGGGATCCGATTCGACGCTGTCCACGAAGGCGCCAAGGCATGAACGGCATGGCATCCGCCTCGGCTCGACCCGCGTTAACGAAGCCCTATCGTTGGGCGACGAGTGCGGACATACCTTTCATAGTCCCTCTGGTCGCCGAGTCTTCAGAGGGCGTTTGGCCTGCGGTATGGAAGGCCCTCTCTGATGATGGTGAGCCGGTAGAAGCTTCCGGGGCGAGATACCTGGCCGATCCCACGCACGATGTCTGCTTCGCAAATGCAGTCCTGGCAGAGGCAGACAGCCGTCGGCTCGGCGTCATGATCGCTTATCCCGAAGAGAAGAAATCGCCAAACGGGCCCGAAACCGACGACAGCCCTACCTTGCCGTCGGATCTTGAACAGGCCTTGAGACCCTATCGCCTGCTCCGCGATCCGGACAGTCTGTTCATTGCGGAGCTTTGTTGTCTGCCAGAGGCACGAGGACAGGGTCTGGGCAGTCGGTTCCTGGCATGTGCAAGAGAAATAGCGGATGCGCGAAGATTGCCGCGCCTATCACTGCGCGTCTTTTCAGAGAACGTCGGGGCTGTGCGCCTCTACGAGCGCTGCGGGTTCGAGGTGATTGACCGGCAAGCAGTCATCCCGCATCCCTGCATCAGTGTCGGTGGATCGGTCTTCCTGATGTCAGCCGTTGTGTGACCCGATGGGGCCGTGGACAGAGTGTCCGACTGCCGATTCGGCAGATGAGACAGGGGCTGCACCAGACGTGCCACCGCAGTGACCGGGCCGGGCAAAAGTAGCAGGATGCGGTCTCCGACGGGTCCAGATAAGGCCCTCAGGCGACGCGCAGGTTTCGGCAGGCGACCGGGATGACCGGCGCCGGATTTGTCCTTTCGGTGGCGCTGGCCCATGTCGCCACGAACTTCGACAACATGGCGCTGCTCTTCGCGCTCATGCCGTCGCTGGGCCCGCGCCGCGCGGCGGGCGGCTTCGCGGGCTCGCAGCTGGTCGCGCTGCTCGCCGCCCTGCTCCTGGGCGGCGGTGGCGGCGCCGCGCTGCCGGCGGGATGGATCTCGTGGCTCGGCCTGGTGCCGATCGGCCTGGGCCTCCGGGGGCTCTGGACCAACCTTCGACCCGGAAGCGCGGAGGCGAAGCTCGGCCGGGCGCCGGCGTCGTTCCTGCTCACGCTGCTGCTCTTCCTCTCGCTGACCTCGGACTCTTTCGTCGTCATGACCGCGCTCTTCGCCGACAGCAGCGCGACCTACGACCCCGCGGTGTTCGCCGGCGGCCTGGCGTCGATCGCGGGCCTGAGCGCCGCCGCGTTCCTGCTCGCCCGGGTCGCGGCCAGGGCGGCGGCACTGGTCCGGCGCCTGGAAACGCTGGGGCCCGTCGCCATGATCCTCGCCGGCCTCTACGTGTTGCTCGACACGGCGACCGACGTGGCGTGAGCGCGAACCCGGCTGGCCGAATTGCCGCCTTGCCCGTTAGAGTGGGGCCGCTCCGCCGAACCGTCGGCAGCCCGGGCAACACAAGTGAGGCGACATGGTGCCGCTGCGCAAGACTCTGAAGATCCTGCACACGCTGGCCGCCTGCGGCCTGATCGGCGGCCTGCTCGGCTACATGGTCCTGCTGGCCTGGGCGCCGCAGGGAACGCCGGCGGCCTACGCGGACCTCAGGCAGTCGATCGCGGCGCTCAGCAGCTATATCCTGGTGCCGTCCCTGGCGGTCGCCCTGATCTCCGGCCTGCTCTCCATGGCGGTGCACCAGCCCTACCTCGACAAGCGCTGGGCCTGGGTCAAGGCGGCCATGGGCATCATCATGTTCAAGGGCGTGCTGACGATCGCCGGGTTCAAGGCCGGACCCGCGGCCGATCTCGCGCGGCGGATCGCCGAGGGCGAGGACGCGGTGGCGCGGCTCGACGAGGTGATCGCCTACGAGTGGTCGGCGCTGATCGTGATCCTGGCGCTGTCGGTTGCCAATGTGATCCTCGGGGTCTGGCGCCCGCGGCTCGAGCGCCGGCAGGAGGTGGAACGGAGGCCGGAGCCGCTTGCGAAGCCGAAGAGCGCGCCAGCCGATGAGGAGCGCGCCCGGCCCGCGGCCTGAAAGCCCGGCGGTTTGCGTCAACTATGTGATATTCATGGATAATTTCTCTCCTCCTCGCGGGCATCGCCGGGGGCGGACTTGCCAAATAGCATGGTTTCCACTATATATTGCCATAGTGTAGGAGTCCGCCATGCGCCACCTGGTGCCCGTCGATACCCGCCCCCGCGCCTTCGCGCCCGCGCCGATCACCGACGAGGAGGCGGCGGCCATGTTCCGCGCCGCGCTCACCCTGTTCCGCCACTGGGCGGTGACCGACGAGCAGGCCGCACGCCTGCTCGACCTGCCGCTCCGGACCTATCGCCGCTGGAAGGTCCAAGGCGCAAAGCGGATCACGCGCGACGGCAAGGCGCGGCTGTCCAACATCATGGGCATCCATAAGGCGCTGCGCCTGATCTTCCGCGCGCCCGAGCGGGCCTATGCCTGGATCAAGGCGCCCAACGAGGCCTTCGGCGGGCGTTCGGCGCTCGACGTCATGCTGGGCGGCGAGCTGACCGACCTGATGCGCGTGCGCCGCTATCTCGACGCGGAACGCGGCGGCTGGTGACCGGGGCCGCGCCGATCCCGGTCTCCGCCGTCGCGTGGCGGGGCGCCGTGCGCATCATCCGGAGCCTCTATCCGCCGATCGATCTCTTCGAGGACATCGCCGATCCGGCCGACTGGCCGCTCCTGATCTCGGCCGAGCAGAAGACCAACCCCCGGCTGATGGAGACGATCGGCACCCTCGATCTGGTCCCGGAGGCGCGGCGGGTCGGCGGGCCGGGCGCCAGCTTCCTGATGGCGTCCTTCACCCATGTCAGCGCCGACCGCCCGACCCGCTTCAGCGCCGGCGCCTACGGCGTGCTCTATGTCGGCGACCGTTTCGAGGTCGCCCTGCTCGAGACGGTCTACCACCACGGCCGCTTCATGGCCCGGACCGGAGAAGCCGCTGGCTGGACCTCCCAGTTCCGCGAGATCGTGCTCGAGGTGAGCGCCGAGCTCCACGACCTGCGCATCGACGCGGCGGCCCACGCCGCGGCGCTCGATCCCGACGACTACGCCGCCGCCCAGGCAATGGGCGCCCGCCTGCGCGCGGACGGCAGCGAAGGGATCGTCTACCCGAGCGTGCGCTGCGCGGGCGGCGAGTGCGCCGGCCTGTTCTACCCGGACCTGGCCGCCAGCCCGGTGCAGGGCCGGCACCTCGACTACCACTGGGACGGCGAACGGGTCGACCTCTACCGCGACATCGGCTCCGGGGAAGTGTATCGGATCGTCTGATGCCGAAGCGAAGAAAGCCCTTCTTCGCCAACGCTTCCTGGGGCATCCTTCTGCGCATCCGGGTCCGCGGCAGATCCTGCGAAGCGCGAAGCAGGAAGACGGCGCTTGCCCCAGAATCCGAGAGGTGACCCGGTGGCATTGGCAAGCCCCTGCGTCGGAATCTGCAAGCTCGACGACACCACCGGCTGGTGTCTGGGCTGCGCCCGCAGCGGCGACGAGATCGCCGGATGGCGCGGCCAGACCGACCCATGGCGCGCCGCGGTCTGGGAAGCGCTGCCGGAGCGGCTCCGGGCTCTCGGCGTGACCTGCCGACGTCTGCCCTGGAAGACCGAAGAGATCCGGACCTTCGCCACCCGCAGCCTGCGCAGCGCCACCGGGACGTGGGTCATCGGCGTCGTCGGAGCGCTCGCTGAGTTCAGCACCACGCCGGGCGACCGCGTCGGCGTTGAAACGGACGGTGGCCGCATCGAGGCCTCCAATTCCGGCGGGAACCTAAGGTTTCTGATCGACGAGCGGGTGCGCGCGCTCACCTTCGACCCGCCCGACACGCCGGTGGATCGCCAGCGGGTCGTCCTCGCGGTGAAGCGGGAGCGCGGGCGTTTGACTGCGGCCGCGGCGCTGGCCGATCTCGGCCCCGACAGCGCCGCGATCAGGCGCGAGGATCGGGAACAGCGCCTCTACGACCTGGGGCTCGGACGCGAGGAGGCGCGTTTCTGCGTCCGCTGCGGCACCGGGGCGGCCCAGGACGCGCTCGCCGGCGCGACCGGCGACGCCCTGGCGGCGGCCATGCCGAGCCTCGCGCCGATCCTGCTGCGAGACAGCCCGGCGCGCGTGGTGGAGAGCGCTCTGGGGCGCATCGAGGTTCTGACGCCAATCCCCGAACCCGGCGGGCGGTCACCCGCGGGGCCGCACACCCATCTGCTGCCGGATCACCTCGCCACGGAGCGGGCCCTGCCTGTGGGCATGGAACTCCCGAGCGCCTACCTGCCGGGGGCGATCTTCTATCCGGCCGCCTGACCCAGCGGTGGACGGGCCAAGCCGATCCGTCCTCCCATCCATTGGACGGCGAGAAGGCCGGCGAAGGCCACGGCGTTGGTCCAGAAGATGAACCAGAGCACGGCGGGAGCAAAAGCCGAGGCAGTCGCGCCCAGCAGAAGGCTGGCCGCGAAGACCGTGCCCTGCTGGGCGGCCCAGCTGGCGACAAAGGCGACCGGGATCGCGAGGGCGAGGCCGGCCTTTCTCGCGAGCCGCAACGACAGGATCGCCGCGCCGACCCCGGCGAGCGCCGAGAGCCCGAGCGCGACACCCCAGGCCAGGGTTATCGCGTCGAGCGGATAGCCGAGGAAGCCGTAACCGATCATCTGGTTGGCGAGCCAGCCGAGCCCGGCCAAAAGGAAAGCGCTGCGCGGGACCAGCGTCAGGGCGCCGAGCGCGCCGAGAGCGGCGAAGGGCATGCCGCACGCCAGGGCGAAGCTGAACAGAATCGACGCGGCTACGAGAACCCCCATCCAAAGCGGAGATTGTCCGACGTCACGGTCACGCATGGCCTTCGCTCCTCGCCGTTTCGGGCGGGAGTATCACACATCGGACGATGCCCTGCCAATCGGGGACCAGCCGCAGGCGAGGGCCTCGTCGACCAAATCCTGCGAAGCGCGGAGCGCGAAGCAGGGCTTCACCACAAGCGTCTCTTGGCAAATGCGTGACCGGAACCCGACTTGAGATAGCGCTCAAACGACTCGGCCTTGGAACGTTCCGAAAAGGCTAGGTAGGTGACAAGACGCCACGGCTTGAATTTGGAAGTATGGGCCGATTTGCCGGCGTTGTGGTCTGCGAGCCTTTGTTTCAGGTCTGTCGTTAGACCGACATAGCGACGCGACGCGGAATGTACGCTTTCGATCAAATAGACAGAGTGCACCGGAGAAAGCCCTTCTTCGCTAAAGCTTCGAAGGGCATCCTGCTTCGCTTCAGGGGTATGCAGCAAATCCTGCGAAGCGCGGAGCGCGAAGCAGGATGGCGGAGGGAGAGGGATTCGAACCCTCGGTACGCTCGCGCGCACAACGGTTTTCGAGACCGCCCCGTTCAACCACTCCGGCATCCCTCCGCGCGGGGCTTGGGGAGCCCGGCCAAAATCCGGCTCCCGGTCGCGGCGCGGCACACTAGCCAAGGCGCCCGGTCCTGGCAAGGTGGGCGGGCGCTTGTCCCATCTTTCCCGGCCGCGGCGGCGACACTACATTGCGGTCATGCCGGACGACGCTTCCCACGCCCTGCCCCCGATCCCGGTCTTCGACCTGGACGGGGAACCCCCGGTCGCGCTGCTCGAGTCGGCGCGGGCGCGGGTCGACGCGATCCTCGACCGGTCGAGCTTCCTGACGCCGCGCCCCGTGCTGGCGCTGGGCGACCGGCGCACGCGGGCCTGGCTTGAACGGGCCGGGAGCCCCTATTTCGAGGAGACCGCGGCGGTCGCCGAGGCGCTCGGCCGGCCCGGCGGCTGGTTTATGAACCTCAACTACGAGTGGGCCTGCACCGCCGGCGTGGCGCCGGCGCCCGGCGGCGGCAACCGCCTGCTGCGCGTGCTCGACTGGCGCCAGCCCGGCCTCGGCCGCAACGTCGTGGCGGTTCGGCGCCAGGCCGCGGCCGGGTCCTGGATCGACCTGACCTGGCCCGGCTTCACCGGCGCCCTGCAGGCGCTGGCGCCCGGGCGCTTCGCCGCCTCGATCAACCAGGCGCCGCTCAAGCGGGTGACCGGCCTCCTGGTGTTCGACTGGCTGGCCGCGCGCATCAGGACCGGCGAGCGCCGGGCCCTGCCGCCGTCCCACCTGCTGCGCCTCGCCTTCGAGACCGCGCCGGACTACGCCGAGGCCAAGCGGCTTCTGACCGAGACGCCGGTCGCCCTGCCGGTGATCTTCACGCTCTGCGGCCCGGAACCGGGCGAGGGCTGCGTCATCGAGCGCCTCGAGGACCGGGCCTTCGTCCGCGAGGCCGCGGAAGTCGCGACCGCCAACCACTGGATCGAGGTCGAGGAGCGGGCGCGGCCGCGCGGCGTGGTCAGCGAAACCCGCTGCCGGTTGATGGAGCAGAGCCAGGCCGCGGCGGACGAGGACTTCGCCTGGGTGACGCCACCGATCCTCAATCCCATGACCCGCCTCGCCATGATGGCCGAGCCGGCCAGCGGGCGCCTGGTGGCCCGGGGTTACGAGCCCGAGGGCGCGGTGACCGCGATCCTGACCCTGAACGGCCGGGCCGCCGGAGAGCGCGCGCAGGCCAGCGCCTGAAGGGCGCGCGTGCCGTGTTGACAGGGGGTCCTTCATGGCTATAGTGCGCCGGTCCGGCCGCAGGGACAGCCCGCGCGGCGCGGATTTTGGCGCTTAACTCGAGAACGAAAAGCCAGCAGATGTACGCAGTCATCAAGACCGGCGGCAAGCAATACCGCGTCGCCAAGGATCAGGTCGTCAAGGTCGAGAAGATCGACGGCGAGCCCGGTGAGACCGTGGCCTTCGAGGACGTCCTGATGGTGGGCGAAGGCGAGAGCGCGACGGTGGGCACCCCGCTGGTTGCCGGCGCGACCGTCGCCGCCGAGGTGATCGAACAGGGCCGCGGCCCCAAGATCATCGTCTTCAAGAAGAAGCGCCGCAAGAACCACCGCCGCCGCAACGGCCACCGCCAGGACCTGACCGTGCTGCGGGTGACCGAGATCCTGACCGACGGCAAGAAGCCGTCCAAGGCAAAGGCCGCCAAGCCGCCCAAGACCGAGGCAAAGGCGCCCGCGAAGCCCAAGACCGAGGCGAAGGACGAGGCCGCCGCGAAGCCCGCCGCGAAGCCGAAAACCGAAAGCAAGCCGAAGACCGAGGCCAAGGCCCCGGCCAAGAAGGCCCCGGCGAAGAAGACACCGGCTAAGAAGACACCGGCTAAGAAGGCCCCGGCCAAGGCGGCCGCCAAGAAGACCCCCGCCAAGAAAACACCGGCCAAGAAAGCGCCGGCCAAGAAGAACGAGGAGTAACGCGCCATGGCCCACAAGAAAGCAGGCGGTTCTTCGCGCAACGGGCGCGACTCCGCCGGACGCCGGCTCGGCGTCAAGAAGTACGGCGGCGAGATCGTCATCCCCGGCAACATCATCGTGCGCCAGCGCGGCACCAAGTTCCATCCCGGCGAGAACGTCGGCATGGGCCGCGATCACACGATCTTCGCGCTGACCGGGGGCACGGTGGCCTTCCGGACCAAGGCCGGCGGCCGGACCTACGTCTCGGTGGAGCCGCAGACCTGACGGCACCCTCCGCCGCGGCAACGACGAGGGGAATGCTTCGCATTCCCCTTTTTTGTTGGCGGCGGGACCATGCCGGCCACCATCACCCTTCGACAGGCTCAGGGTGAGGGTATTATGTTTCAGGTACTTACCCTCATCCTGAGCCTGTCGAAGGATGACCGTGGTCAAGGGCTCAAGGCTCTTGGCGCCGGCTAGAGCAGATCCGGGTTTGACGAATCGCCGAAGGCGATCCATCAAACCCGGTGAATCTGCTCTAAACCTAAGATGTAGAGCGGATTCACATGTTTAGTTGGAGACCACGAAGTGGTTCCATCTAAACATGATCCGCTCTAGGCAGCGATCAGCGGGATGAAGTTCCTCGACGAAGCGAAGATCTACCTGAAGAGCGGCGACGGCGGCGCCGGCTGCCTGTCGTTCCGGCGCGAGAAGTACGTCGAGTTCGGCGGCCCCAACGGCGGCGACGGCGGGCGCGGCGGCGACGTCGTGGTCGAGGCGGTCGGCGGCCTCAACACCCTGATCGACTTCCGCTACCGCCAACACTTCAAGGCCGAGCGCGGCCAGCACGGCCAGGGCCGCGACAAGACCGGCGCGGCCGGCAAGACCCTGGTCATCAAGGTGCCGGCCGGCACCCAGATCCTGGCCGACGACAAGGAGACCCTGATCGCCGACCTCACCGAGGAGGGCCAGCGCGCCGTTCTGGCGCGCGGCGGCGACGGCGGCTTCGGCAACGCCCACTACAAGACCTCGACCAACCGCGCGCCGCGCCGGGCCGATCCCGGCTGGCCGGGCGAGGAGCGCTGGGTCTGGCTGCGCCTCAAGCTGATCGCCGACGCCGGCCTGGTCGGCCTGCCCAACGCCGGCAAGTCGACCTTTCTGGCCGCCGTGTCGCGCGCCCGGCCGAAGATCGCCGACTATCCCTTCACCACCCTGCATCCCAACCTGGGCGTGGTCGGGCTGGGCGACGAGGAGTTCGTGCTGGCCGACATCCCCGGCCTGATCGAGGGCGCCCACCAGGGCGCCGGCCTGGGCGACCGCTTCCTCGGCCACGTCGAGCGCAGCGGCGTGCTGCTGCACCTGGTCGACGGCACCCATGAGGACGTCGCCGAGGCCTACCGGACGGTGCGCTACGAGCTCGAGGCCTACGGTCTGGGCCTCGCCGAGAAGCCCGAGCTGGTCGCGCTCAACAAGACCGACGCGCTCAGCGAGGCGGAGATCGCGGCCAGGCTCGAGAGCCTAAGCGCGGCCGCCGGCCGCCAGGCCCTGGCGGTCTCCGGGGTCTCGGGCCGCGGAGTCAAGGAGGTGCTACGCCGGTTGCTTCAGCACATCCACGATCGGCGCGCGGCCGACGAGGGGCCGGCCCTCGAGGCCGAGGTTGAAGGCTGGCAGCCGTGAGCGCGGCCGATACCGAAGCCCAGGCCGCCACGCCCGGCCTGGACCAGGCCCGGCGGCTGGTGGTCAAGATCGGCTCGGCCCTGCTGGTCGAGCAGGACAGCGGGCGGGTCCACCAGGCGTGGCTGAACGCGCTCGCCGACGACCTGGCGGCGCTCAAGGCGCGGGGCGCCGAGATCATCGTCGTCTCCTCGGGCTCGATCGCGCTCGGCCGGCGGCATCTCGGCCTGACCCGCAGGGCGATCCGCCTGGAGGAGCAGCAGGCCGCCGCCGCGACCGGCCAGATCCGCCTGGCCCACGCCTATCAGGCGGCCCTGGCGCGGCACAACGTCACGGTGGCGCAGATCCTCCTGACGCTGGCCGACACCGAGGAGCGGCGGCGCCACCTCAACGCGCGGAGCACGCTGGCCACCCTGCTTCGCCTCGGCACCATCCCGGTGATCAACGAGAACGACACGGTGGCGACCAGCGAGATCCGCTTCGGCGACAACGACCGCCTGGCCGCCCGGGTGGCGGCGATGATGAACGCCGACACCATGATCCTGCTGTCGGACATCGACGGGCTCTACAGCGCCGACCCCAGGCGCGACCCCGAGGCCCGCTTTCTGCCCCTGGTGGCGAAGATCACGCCGGAAATCGAGGCCATGGCCGGCGAGGCGCCGGTCGGCTACTCCTCGGGTGGCATGGTCACCAAGCTGGCGGCGGCGCGGATCGCGGTCTCGGCCGGCTGCCGCCTGGCGATCGCCGACGGCCGGCGCCACAGCCCCCTGGCCGCGATCGCCGAGGGGGCGCGCTGCACCTGGTTCCTGGCAGATGTCGAGCCCATGACCGCGCGCAAGCGCTGGATCGCCGGCGCGCTCAAGCCGGTCGGCCGGATCTCGGTCGACGCCGGGGCGATCGCGGCGCTGAGGAGCGGGCGGAGCCTGCTGCCGGCGGGCGTCACCGCCGCCGAGGGCAGCTTCGAGCGGGGCGACGCGGTCCTGGTGCTCGGCCCCGAGGGCGCCGAGATCGGCCGCGGCCTGGTCGCCTACGCCGCCGACGAGGCGCGCCGCATCCTGGGGCACAAGAGCAGTGAAATCGAGGCCTTACTCGGCTACCGTGGCCGGGAAGAGCTGATCCACCGGGACGATCTGGTGCTGACGGGAGGAAGGAAGCCATGAGCGGCGAGACCGCGCTGTCGGCGAAGCCGGCCGGGGCCGAGGACCTGAAGGCGGCGATGGACGAGGTCGGCCGGGCGGCGCGCGCCGCCGCCGAGGCGCTCGGCCGGGCATCCCCTGAAGCCAAGACCGAATCCCTGGTGCGGGCCGCCGCCGCCCTGCGCCAGCGGCGGGACGAGATCCTGGCGGCCAACGCCGAGGACATGGCCGCCGCCGAGGGCAAGGGGCTGACCCCCGCGCTGCTCGACCGCCTGGCGCTCGATGCCGATCGGGTCGAGTCCATGGCGAAAGGCCTGGAGGAGGTCGCCCGCTTCCCCGACCCGGTCGGCCGTGTGCTGGCCGAGTGGGACCGGCCCAACGGGCTCAGGATCGCCAAGGTCTCGGTGCCCCTCGGGGTGATCGGCATCATCTATGAGAGCCGGCCCAACGTGACCGCCGACGCCGCCGGGCTCTGCCTCAAGGCCGGCAACGCCGCGATCCTGCGCGGCGGCTCGGAGAGCTTCCACTCCTCCAGCGCGATCCTGGACTGCATCCAGGCGGGCCTCGCCGCCGCCGGGCTGCCCGAGGCGGCGGCCCAGCGGGTGCCGACCAGCGACCGGGCCGCGGTCGGCCTTCTCCTGACCATGAACGACTTCGTCGATGTCATCGTGCCGCGCGGCGGCCGGGGCCTGATCGAGCGGGTCTTCGCCGAGAGCCGGATCCCGGTGCTGGCCCACCTGGAGGGGCTCTGTCACACCTACGTCGACCGCTCGGCCGACCCGGCCATGGCACGCAGCATCGTGATCAACGCCAAGATGCGCCGTACCGGCATCTGCGGCGCGACCGAGACCCTGCTGGTCGACCGTCCCGTGCTGGAGAGCCACCTGCCGAGAGTCCTCGAAGATCTCTTCGCCGCCGGCTGCGCGGTCAAGGGCGACCCGGCGGTCCAGGCCCTGGATGGGCGAGTCAATCCGGCCGAAGAGGAGGACTGGGTGACCGAGTACCTGGCGCCGGTGATATCGGTCCGGGTCGTAGACGGGGTCGACCAGGCGATCGATCACGTCAACCGCTACGGCTCGCATCACACGGACGCCATCGTCGCCGACGACCGGGAGACGGCCGAGCGCTTCCTCGCCCGGGTCGACTCGGGCATCGTCATGCACAACGCCTCGACCCAGTACGCCGACGGCGGCGAGTTCGGCATGGGCGCCGAGATCGGAATCTCGACCGGCAAGCTGCACGCCCGCGGGCCGGTCGGCGCCGAGCAGCTCACCAGCTACAAGTACGTCGTGCGCGGCCAGGGGCAGGTGCGGCCCTGAAGACACGCCGCCGAGCGCGCCCCTCGGGCGGCAGCACCGGGCTCGCCACGCCGGCCGCCCTGGCGGCCCGTCTGGGCGGTTCCCTGCCGGCGCCCGGCATGCGCATCGGCCTGCTCGGCGGCTCGTTCAACCCGGCCCACCGCTGGCACCGGGAGATCAGCCTGCAGGCGCTCAGTCGGCTCGATCTCGATCAGGTCTGGTGGCTGGTCTCGCCGCAGAACCCGCTGAAGCAGGCCGCCGGCATGGCGCCCCTGGCGGCCCGGCTGGCCGGGGCCCGGCGGATCGCCAGGCACCCGCGGATCCGGATCGCGGACCTGGAATCGCTGCTCGGCACGACCTATACCGCCGAATCGCTCGACCGCTTAACCGGCCGTTTACCCTGGGTCCGCTTCGCCTGGCTGATGGGCGCGGATAACCTGATCCAATTAACCGAATGGAAAGATTGGCAAGAAATCTTTGATATGGTCGTCATTGCGGTTTTCGATCGGCCTACCTATGCTCTAAGAGCCTGCCGGTCCAAGGCGGCCAGGCGCTTTGCCCAGCAGCGAATCGCAGAGCGTTCGGCCCGAGGACTGATCACGCAGGCGCCGCCGGCCTGGGTTTTCTTGCACACCCGCTTGAGCACCCTGTCGGCGACGGAGATCCGGGCCCGTCGGCAGGACCGCGGGCGGATTAGCGGCGAAACCTAAGGAGGGCAAAGCCCATACGCCGAAACGATGAGGCCCTCAGGGCCGTCAAGCAGCCGCAGGAACTCGCACGAGGCGAGGATGTTGCTGCGCTCGTGAAGACATCGCTCGATGACGACAAGGCGGAGGAGCTGGTCGTCATTGACCTCGCAGGTAAATCCGACATCGCGGACTACATGGTCATCGCCAGCGGGCAGTCGCAGCGGCATGTCAGCGCCATGGCGGAGCACGTCTGCCGGCGGCTCAAGGACGCCGGGATGGGGTCGGTGCCGGTCGAGGGCGCAGAGCGCTGTGACTGGGTTCTGATCGACGCGGGCGACGTGATCGTGCACCTGTTCCGGCCCGAGGTCCGGGCCTTCTACAATCTGGAAAAGATGTGGGGGGTCGACCTTCCGGAGCCGCAACGCCCGGCCGCCAACGCCTGAGGCGGGACCCGGCCGGCGAAGGGTGCCGGCTGCGCCGAGCGAGGATCCGATGCGCGTCACCCTGGCCGCGGTCGGCCGGGCCAAGGCCGGGCCTACGCGCGATCTCTTCGAGCACTACGCCGGGCGCCTCGCCTGGCCGATCACCCTGCGGGAGGTGGAGGCGGGCCGGAGCCTCCCACCCGAGACCCTCAAGCAGAAGGAAGGCGAGAAGCTGCTGGCGGCCGTGCCCGAGCGGGCCCGTGTCGTGGCCCTGGACGAAGGCGGCCGCCTGCTCGGCAGCGAGGACCTGGCCCGGCAGATCGGCGCCTGGCGCGACGCCGGGGACCGGGATATCGCGATCCTGATCGGCGGCCCCCTGGGCCTCGACTCCGCGGTCCTGGCGCGCGCCGACCTCACGCTGGCGCTCGGCCGGATGACCTGGCCGCACCAGCTCGTCCGCGGCCTGATCGCCGAGCAGCTCTACCGGGCCGAGACCATCCTCTCGGGCCATCCCTACCACCGGGAATAGCCCCCGCCGGAGCGAGGAAAGTGCTGGGGTATGCGGGTCGTTTCCCTTATAAACGGCGCCATGACTGAGCCGACCCGCCCGTGCCCCGTGGTGCTCTGCATCCTGGACGGCTGGGGCCACCGGGAAGACAGCGAAAACAACGCCATCCGCCAGGCTCGGACCCCTGTTCTCGACCGCTTGTACGAGACCTGCCCCCACGCCCTGATCGAGGCCTCGGAGCAGGAGGTCGGCCTGCCCGCCGGCCAGATGGGCAACTCCGAGGTCGGACACATGAACCTGGGCGCGGGCCGGGTCGTGCTGCAGGACCTGCCGCGCATCGACCAGGCCATCGCCGAGGGCGATCTGGCCGGCAACCCGGCGCTGACCGGCTTCATCGCGGCGCTCAAAGCCTCCGGCGGCCGGGCCCACCTGATGGGCCTGCTCTCGCCGGGCGGCGTCCATTCCCACCAAGACCAACTGGCGGCGCTCGCCGTGATCCTGCGCGAGGCCGGGATCGAGGTGCTGGTCCACGGCTTCCTGGACGGGCGCGACACCCCGCCGAGCAGCGCCCGGGGCTATGTCGAGCGGCTCGAGCAGGCGGGCGGCGCGCCGATCGCCACGCTGATGGGCCGCTTCTTCGCGATGGACCGGGACCAGCGCTGGGACCGGGTCGCGCGGGCCTACGAGGCCCTGATGGCGGGCGCCGGCGAGTCGGCGCCTGACGCGCTCGCGGCGATCGACCAGGGCTACGCGGCGGGCGAGACCGACGAGTTCCTGCAGCCGCGCATCCTCGGCGGCTACGACGGCATGAGGGCGGGCGACGGCCTGCTCATGGCCAACTTCCGGGCCGACCGGGTGCGCGAGATCCTGGCCGCCCTGCTCGAGCCGGACTTCCAGGGATTCGCCCGCAGCCGCCGGATCGATTTCGCCGCCGCGGCGGGCATGGTCAGCTACTCCGCCGAACTCGATCGGCGCATGACAGCGCTTTTCCCGCCGGTCGCGCTCGACCGGACCCTGGGCGAGGTGGTCGCCGAGGCCGGCCTCGAGCAGCTGCGCATCGCCGAGACCGAGAAGTACGCCCACGTCACCTTCTTCTTCAACGGCGGCCGCGAGGCCGAGTTCCCCGGCGAGACGCGCATCCTCGTGCCCTCGCCCCAGGTCGCGACCTACGACCTCCAGCCCGAGATGTCGGCGCCCGAGGTGACGGACCGGCTGGTCGAGGCGGTCGAGTCCGGACGCTTCGATCTCGTCGTGGTCAACTACGCGAACGGCGACATGGTCGGGCACACCGGCAGCCTGACCGCCGCCGTCGCGGCGGCGGAGTGCGTCGACCGCTGCCTCGGCCGGCTCGCCGAGGCGGTCGGCCGGGCCGGCGGGACGCTGCTGATCACCGCCGACCACGGCAACGCCGAGCAGATGCGCGACGAGGCCAGCGGACAGGCGCAGACGGCGCACACCCTGAACCCGGTGCCGCTGCTGCTGGTGCACGCGCGCCGGGACGTCGATGGGCTCAGCGACGGCCGCCTGGCGGACATCGCCCCGACGGTGCTCAACCTGATGGGGCTGGAGCAGCCGGCGGCCATGAGTGGCCGTTCCCTGCTGCGCCCCGCCACCGCGGCGCAAGGCGCCGCGGCCGAGTAGGCGGGCCTCGATGACCCTCAGCACCGGGAACCTCGGCGTCGGGCGCGTTCACGGCGGCAGGAGCTGGGCCGCGGTCCTGCTCCTGCTGGGGCTGCTGGCCCACCTGGGCGTGGCCGCCGCCCAGGAGCCCTCCCTGGCCGGGGAGCGCGCGGCCGGCCGGCAGGGCGAGCTCGAGGAGATCGAGCGGGCGATGCGCAGGGACGCCGAGCGCGCCCGCGCGCTGGCCGAGGAGATCGAGACCCTGCGGCGCGAGATCCGCGGCCTGCGGCGGGATATGACGAGCGCGGCGCGCAAGGCGCAGGACCTCGAGGAGAAGCTGACCACGGGCGAGACCCGGCTGAAGGACCTGGAGACCCGGCGCGCGGCCAAGCTCATGGTTCTCGAAGGCCAGCACGATCAGCTCGCCAGGACCCTGGCCGCCCTGCAGCGGATCGCCCGCCGGCCGCCGGAAGCGGTCATCGCGGCGCCCGGCTCGCCGTCGGACACCTACCGCAGCGCCCTGCTGCTGAGCCGGGCGATCCCGGAGATCGAGGACCAGGCCGACGCGCTGCGCAGCGAGCTGCAGGCGCTCGACGACCTGCGCCAGCAGATCGCCCGGGAGCAGCAGGCCATGGCGGCCGCCGGCGAGGCCCTGACCGAGGAACGGGGGCGCCTGACCGAGATGCTGGCGCAGAAGCGGCGCCTGGAAGACGCCGCCAGCGCCGAGCGGCGCGCCGCGCGCGCGCGGATCGAGAAGTGGGCGCAAGAGGCGGACAGCCTGCGCGACTTCCTCACCAAGCTGGAGGACGAGGCGGAGGCCCGGGCCGAACGGGAACGGGTCGCCGCGGCCGAGCGGGAGGCCGCCGAGCGGCGTGCTGCCACCCTGCGCCTCGGCCGGTCACCCAGCGAAATCCCAGGCGAGGTTCCGGGCGAGATCCCTGGCGAAGCCTCGGGCGAGGCCCCCGGGGCCGACAGCGGGACGCCGGGGGGCGCCGAGGCGCCGGGCGCGGCGCCCCAGACGCCGGCGGGCGTCCGAACCGAGACCCAGACCGCCGCGCTGGCGCCGCCGTCGATCTCTGTACCGCTTGAGAAGCCGGTCAACGTCCGGGCCTTCCCGGGCAGCCCGGACCAGGCGAGCCTGGTGATGCCGGCGCGCGGACGCCTGACCGGGCTGTTCGGCGAATCCTCGGAGAGCGGCGCCGACGAGCTGTCCCAGGGGATCTCGATCGAAACCCGCGCGCTGGCCCAGGTTGTCGCCCCCTACGACGGCCGGATCGCCTACGCGGGCGCGTTTCGGCGCTACGGGCAAATCTTGATAATAGAACACGGCGGACGATATCATACGCTGTTGGCAGGCTTGTCCCAGGTCTACGCCGTGGAAGGACAATGGGTCCTGGCCGGAGAGCCGGTCGGAACCATGGGTGATGGCGACGAAGCGACGCCTACCCTCTACCTCGAACTCCGCCAGAGCGGGCAGCCAATCAATCCTCTGCCCTGGCTGGCGACAACAGACAACAAGGTGCAAGGTTGATGCCTAGGTTTTTCGCGATTGTGGCGGCCGCCACGTTCCTGCTCGTCCTGCCCAACGGCACCATCGCCCAGGATGAAGAGACCGACACCTACCGCCTCCTGAAGCTGTTCGGCAACGTCTTCGAGCGGGTCCGTCAGGACTACGTCGAAGAAGTGACCGAGGAGGAGCTTCTGGAATCGGCGATCCGCGGCATGCTGACCTCGCTCGATCCCCACTCCAGCTATCTCGACACCAAGTCGTTCAGCGACATGCAGGTCCAGACCAAGGGCGAGTTCGGCGGCCTGGGCATCGAGGTCACGATGGAGGCCGGCCTGGTCAAGGTGGTCTCGCCGATCGACGACACGCCGGCCTTCGAGGCCGGCGTCAAGGCCGGCGACCTGATCAGTCACCTGGACGGCGAGCCGGTGCTCGGCCTGACCCTTTCGGAAGCCGTCGAGCGCATGCGCGGCCCGGTCAACACCGACATCCTGCTGACCATCCGGCGGGCCGATCTGGAGCCCTTCGACGTGACCATCACCCGCGCCGTGATCAAGATCCGCTCGGTCCGGAGCCGGTCCGAGGGCAGCATCGGCTACCTGCGGGTCACGGCCTTCAACGAGCAGACCTTCTCCGGCCTCGAGAGCTCGATCGAGAAGCTGGAGGACGAGCTGGGCGACGAGCTGATCGGCTTCGTGCTCGACCTCCGGAACAACCCCGGCGGCCTGCTCGACCAGGCGATCGCGGTGTCCGACGCCTTCCTGCACCAGGGCGAGATCGTCTCGACCCGAGGGCGCCACGCCGACGACGCGCAGCGCTTCAACGCACGCGAGGGCGATCTCACCAAGGGCAAGCCGATCGTCGTCCTGATCAACGGCGGCTCGGCCTCGGCCTCGGAGATCGTCGCCGGCGCGCTCCAAGACCACCGCCGCGCGATCGTCATGGGCACGCCCTCGTTCGGCAAGGGGTCGGTCCAGACCATCATCCCGCTGTCGGGACGCCGGGCGATGCGCCTGACGACAGCGCGCTACTACACACCTTCCGGCCGGTCGATCCAGGCCAAGGGCATCGAGCCCGACATCCTGGTTGAGCCAGCCACGATCGAGACCGTCGAGCAGGGCCGGCAGCGGCGCGAGGCCGATCTGCGCGGCGCCCTGGACGGTTCTGGCGAGAGCGGGGAACCCGGCGAGTCGGGCGATCCCGAGGCCTCAACCGAGAACGACACGCCGGAAGACTACCAGCTCTCGCGAGCGCTCGACCTGCTGCGCGGGCTCGCCCTGTTCAACGAGCGCGCGGTGAACTGACCGCGGCGCAACAGCTGACCTCACCGTCGTCTTGGCCCGCAAACAACCAGATAGAAGCGCGGGCACCGGCCGCCGCGGCACCTTGCGCACCGCGGGCCGCGGGTCCGGAACCGCCGCTTGGATCAGGAAGCCCCTGGCGATCGCCTGGGGCGCCTTCCTGATCACGCTGCTCGCGGCCGGCGCCTACTTCGCGGCGGCCTACCTGGAAGGCGGGCCGCGGCGCGGCGGCGAGATGACCCTGGCCCTGGAATCTGCGGCGGGCGCCGAGGCGACGGCGCAGACCGCGCGACCGGGCAGTCCGGCGCGGTCCAGGGCACGGGCCGGCGGCACGCCGCGCATCGCGGTCATCGTGACCGGCCTCGGCCTGGCGAGGGACGTGACCCGGCGCGCCATCGAGGAACTCCCGGCCGAGGTGGCGCTGTCCTTTTCGCCCTACGCGAAGAACCTCGAGACCTGGTTTCAGCTGGCGCGGGACAAGGGGCACGAGGTGCTGCTCGACCTGCCCATGGAGCCGCTCAGCTTCCCCAACGACGATCCCGGGCCCAAGGGCCTGCTGACGCTCTTGGATTCGGAGCAGAATCTGGAACGCCTGGACTGGGTGCTCTCCCAGGGCACCGGCCAGACCGGGGTGGTCGCCGCCATGGGCTCACGTTTCCTGGCCTCGGAGCAGAACCTGAAGCCGGTACTGGCGGTGCTCCAGCAGCGCGGCCTGCTGTTCGTGGACAACGGCAGCAGCGCCCAGAGCGCGACGCGACGCCTGGCCAAGGCCCTGAACCTCTATCACCTGGTCAACGACCAACCTCTGGACGACGGGCGTCCGAGCCGCGCCTCGATCCGGGCGAGTCTCGAGGCGGCCGAGCAGCTCGCCTTGACGAGGGGCACGTCCGTCGCCTTGGGCCGTCCCTATCCCGCGACGCTCGAGGTCATCAGCGCCTGGGCCGCGGGCCTGGCGGGCCGCGGCCCGGTCCTGACCAATCTGCGTACGCTGGCCGGCGTGCCGCCGGCGAAGGCGAAACCGCCGGGCGAGCAGGGATGACCGGCAAGGAGAGGGTGGCCGAGGGCGAGATGCGCGAGCAGCCGGCGAAGGGCTACCGCCTCTGCGTCGGCCTTATGCTGCTCAACCTGGAGAACCAGGTCTTCGTGGGTCAGCGGCTGGGGACCCAGAAGCGCGCCTGGCAGATGCCCCAAGGCGGAATCGACCCCGGCGAAACCCCCGAGCAGGCGGCGTTGCGCGAGCTCGAGGAGGAGATCGGCACCGGCGAGGCCGAGATCATCGCCCAGTCCGCCGGCTGGCTGCACTACGACGTTCCCGCCAAGAAGCGGCCCAAGAGCTGGCGCGGGCGCTTCCGCGGCCAGAGCCAGAAATGGTTCGCGCTGCGGTTCCGGGGCCGCGACGGAGACATCAACCTGGCGACCGACCATCCCGAGTTCGCCGACTGGCGCTGGGTCGCGCCCGGCGAGCTGCCAAGCCTGATCGTGCCCTTCAAACGCGCGGTCTATTCCCGGGTGCTGCAGGAGTTCGCCGCGCTGTTCGAAGGGGATCAGTAACCCAGGCTGAGCGCGCCCGGACGGCGCGGATCGGAGGCGCCGACGAAGCCGTCCTGGGCCCGGCCGACGGTCTGCGTCGACCCCATGGCGTTGCCGGCCGCCAGCTCATGGCCCTTCACCGCCAGGGCCTTCAGGGTGTCGGGGCTCAGCCCGGTCTCAATCCGCAGCTGGTCGGGCAGCCATTGGTGATGGATTCGCGGTGCCGCCGAAGCCGCCGCCACGTTCATGCCGTGGTCGACCACGTTCATGACGATCTGCAGCACCGTCGTGATGATCCGGCTGCCGCCCGGGCTGCCGGTCGCGAGCAGGGGCCGGCCGTCCTTGAACAGGATGGTCGGCGTCATGGAGCTGAGCGGCCGCTTGCCCGGCTCGACCGCGTTGGCCGCGCCGCCGATCAGGCCGTAGGCGTTGGGCTCCCCGGGCTTGGCGGAGAAGTCGTCCATCTCGTTGTTGAGCAGGATGCCGGTGCCGGCGGCGACGATGCCGGTGCCGTAGCTGAAGTTGATCGTCGTCGTGTTCGAGACGACGTTGCCGAAGCGGTCCATGACCGAGAAGTGGGTCGTGTCCTCGCTCTCGTAGGGCGCCGGGTTGCCGGGCTTGATCTCGCCGGCCGGCCGGGCGCGGCGGCGGTCGATCCCCGCGGCCAGCTTGCGGGCGTAGGCCTTGTCGGTCAGCCCGGCGACCGGGACGCGCCAGAAGTCCGGGTCGCCGAGGTGCTCGCTGCGGTCGGCGTAGGCCAGCTTCATGGCCTCGGCCATGAGGTGGATGGTCTCGGCCCCGTTGTGGCCCAGCTCGCCGATCGGATAGCCCTCGAGGATGTTGAGGATCTGCACCAGATGGACGCCGCCCGAGCTGGGCGGCGGCATTGAAGCGATCTCGACGCCGCGGTAGCGGCCCCGGACCGGCGCCCTGACAACGGCGCGATAGGCGCCCAGGTCCGCCGCCGTGATCAGACCGCCGTTCGCGGCCATGTCGGCGACGATCCGCTGCGCGATCACCCCCTCGTAGAAGGCCGCCGGGCCGCGCTCGGCGATCTGCCGCAGAGACCAGGCGAGATCGGCCTGACGGAGGCGCTCGCCCCGCCGGTAGAGGGCGCCGCCGGGCTTCAGGAAGATCGCCGCGCTGGCCGGCCAGCGCCCCAGGCGTTCCCGCCGTTGCTCGAGGGAACGCGCCAGATCGCCGGTCACCACGATCCCCTCGTCGGCCAGCCGGATCGCGGGCGCCAGCACCTCGGCCAGGGAGAGCGTGCCGTAGCGCTCGACCGCCAGGGCGAGCCCGGCCACCGTGCCCGGCACGCCGACCGAGAGGTGGCTGAAGCGGGCGCGCTTCTGGTCGACCGCGCCCTCGGCGTCGAGGAACATGTTCCGGGTCGCCGCGGCCGGCGCGGTCTCCCGGTAGTCGAGCGCGACGGTCTCCCCGCTCTCGGCCAAGTGAATCATCATGAAGCCGCCGCCGCCCAGGTTGCCAGCTCTGGGCAGCGTGACCGCGAGCGCGAAGCCGACCGCGGCCGCCGCGTCCACCGCGTTGCCGCCGGCCCGGAGAATCTCGACGCCGACCCCGGTCGCCACGGCCTCCTGGCTCGCCACCATGCCGTTCTCCGCGAAAACCGGATGAACGATGTCCCGGCCGGAGAGGATCGCGGCGTCCTGCGCAGCGGCCGGCGGAACCAGGACGGAGAGCGCCAGAACGGCGGCTGTGATCACCCGCGCGCCCGTCGATTTGAAAGCAAGTCGTTTCACCCTGAGGCATCCCCTCCTTATCCCTCGTCCGAGACTAAGGCCGAGGCGGCGTCCGGCTCAAGGGGTGCGGAAGCGACCGAAAACAAAAGGCGCGGGACGGCCCGTCAGAGCCGTCTCGCGCCCCGGATAGCGAGAAACCGACTGGGCGGCTACTTCCAGCCGACCCGGTCGAAGATCATCTGCGCCTCCGGCTGGTTCTCGCCGAAGACAGCGACGTTGACCTGGTCGGTCTTGAAGTCGCCGAGCTTCTGCACCGCCGTGTTGGCGACCACGCCGTTTACCACGGGGTACTCGTTGTTGCCGTCGGCGAGGTAGCGCTGGGCCTCGTCGCTGACCAGGTACTCGAGGAACTTGACGGCGGCCTCCTTGTTCGGCGCGTTCTTGAGCACGCCGCCGCCGGAGACGTTGACGTGGGTCCCCCGGTCGCCCTGGTTCGGGAAGATCCACCCGACCTTGTCGGCGACGCCCTCGTCCTTGGCCTTGGGCTTGGTCATGAGGCGTACGTAGTAATAGGAGTTGGCCACCGCGACGTCGCAGACGCCGGCCGCCAGCGCCCGGATCTGGTCGGTGTCGCCGCCCTTGGGATCGCGCGCCAGGTTCCTCCTGACCCCCTGGGCCCAGGCCTCGGCATCGGCCGCGCCGTGCGCCGCAATGATCGAGCCGAGGAGCGACTGGTTGTAGATGTTCGAGCTGGAGCGGATGCAGATCCGGCCCTCGTACTTGCTGTCCGCCAGGTCCTCGTAGCGGGAAATCTCGCCGGCCTCGAGGCCGCCCTTGCGGTAGTAGATCAGCCGCGCACGGGTCGAAAAGCCGAACCAGAGGCCGTCGGGATGCCGGAGATGGGCCGGCACCTTGGCGTCGAGGGCCTCGGACTCGACCGGCTGGAACAGGCCGGCCTGCTCGGCCCGCCAGAGGCGGCCGGCATCGACGGTGAGCAGAACGTCGGCCGGGCTGTTCGCCCCCTCGGCCTTGATCCGCTCGATCAGGGCGTCGCCCTTGCCCTCGATGCGGTTGATCTCGATGCCCGTGGCCTTGGTGAAGTTCGCGTAGAGCGCTTCGTCGGTCTGGTAGTGGCGCGACGAATAGAGGTTGAGCTCCGCCGCGGCGGCCAGCCCGGGAACCAGCAGGCCGGAGGCAAGCAGCGCGACGGCCAGCACGAGACCTCGCCTCGGCGTTACAAAGGGAACCATTAGGGACGCTCCTCTGTTTATGCGACATGCGATCGCACGAAAATGAAAATCATTCTCATTGCTAATGCAAATCGTTCTCATAAGTCAACCACGAAAACCTCCCCCCTGCCGTTCCAGCAAGGGGCGAGAGCATACCGATCTAGGTTGGTAACAGGTCCAGACGCGGCCGAAGAATGACCTTGATCAAGGTCCTCCGCGTTTCCCGCCGCTAAAGCGGCTTCACCTGGTTTAGAGAGCCGAACTGGCCTCCACCGGGACGGCGGAGTCGGCCTGGGCCGCGCTGACGATCTCCGGGTACTCGAGCGCCGCACGGGCGACGAGGACGAGGAACAGGACGCCGAGTGCCATGAGAGGCAGGAGCGTGCTGCCGAGGCTGGCGCGAGGGCGCGCCGCGGCGGCGGGCTGCAGGGATTGGTTCGATGTCATGGAGGGGATCTTGTCGCTCATGTGAAGAACCTAGGCTGGGGCGGTTATAATCGTCTTAACCGCCTGTAGCCTCGGCGAGGCCAATTGGTGGCAATTCTGTGGTAGTCGGCGGTAGCGAGGCCGACGCCCGGCACAGGGCGGTGTCGGCAGCGGTCGCCGCAGGAACGTGCGGATTTTTCCGGCATACGAATTAGACTTAGAACAGATTCGCGAGGCCGAGGGAATCCCTAAGGTGAGCGGGAGGGCGCTTTCGGCCGCCGCACCCGGCCACGCGCCGGCAACAGGAGGGACAGCAGGAAGAGAGCGCTCGCCACGGCGACGATGGAAGCGCCGGCCGGCGTGTCCAACTTCAGCGAGGCGCCCAAGCCGCCCAGGACCGCGAGGCAGCCGATCAGGCTGGCCAGAATCGCCATGCCCTCGGGCCCGATCGCGAAGCGCCGCGCCGTCGCCGCCGGTATGATCAGCATGGAGATGATCAGCAGAAGGCCGACGATCTTCATCGCGACCGCGACGACGATCGAGATGAGGAGCATGAACACGAGCCGCAGCTGCGGCTCGGGGACGCCGATCACCCGCGCCAGGTCCTCGTGCAGCGTGACCAGCAGCAGCGGGCGCCAGAGCAGGACCAGGGCGCCGAGCACCAGGCCGCCGCCGCCCCAGATCCAGACCAGATCGGCGCGCGTGACGGCGAGGATATCGCCGAACAGGTAGGCCATGAGGTCGACCCGCAGAGTCTCCATGAAGGAGATCAGCACAAGGCCGAAGGCGAGCGTGCCGTGAGCGAGGATTCCGAGCAGCGTATCGGTCGAGAGACCGCGTTGAACCTGCAGCGCCACGAGCAGGCCCGCGGTCGCCAGACAGACGACCAGGATGCCCAGATTGAGGTTGATGTCGAGCAGGAAGCCGAGCGCGATACCCAGGAGCGCGGCGTGGGCCAGGGTCGCGCCGAAATAGGCCATGCGACGCCAGACCAGGAAGCAACCCATGGCGCCGGACACGATGGCGAGGCCCAGGCCGGCGACGAGCGCCCGGACGAGAAAGTCATCCACGTCCGGCCTTCCTCTCCTCCGCCTCGGGAGCGGTTTCCTCATCCAGGTCGCCGGACAGGCCGTGATGATGATCGTGGTGATGGGAGTAGACCGCCAGGCTCTCGGTCAGGCGGCGGCCGAACAGCGCCAGGTACTCCGGATGCTGGCTGATTGCCTCCGGGCGGCCGGTGCAGCAGATGTGGTGATTCAGGCAGACCACCCGGTCGGTAGCCGCCATGACCAGGTGCAGGTCGTGGGACACCAGCAGCACGCCGCAGCCGCGCCGGGCGCGGATCTGGCGCAGCAGGTCGTAGAGCTCTTCCTGCCCGCTGACGTCGACGCCGGCGCTGGGCTCGTCGAGCACCAGAAGGTCCGGCTCGCGCAGCAGCGCTTGCGCCAGCAGCACGCGCTTCAGCTCGCCGCCCGAGAGCGTCTGGACCGGCGAATCGAGCAGTCCGTCCGCGCCGACCTCGGCCAGCGCGCCTTGCAGTGTCGCGCCGCGGCGGGCGGCCGTGGGGGCGCAGAGCGCGAGGAAACGGCCGACGGTGAGCGGCAGCGTCGGCTCGATGTAGAGATGCTGGGGCACGTAGCCGATGGTCAGGCCGGCCTCCCGCGTGACCGAACCGGCCTCCGGTTCGACCAGGCCGAGCAGCACGCGGACCAGGGTCGTCTTTCCGGAGCCGTTGGGTCCGATCAGCGTGACGATCTCGCCGGACTCGATCTCCAGGCTGACGTCGTGGAGCACCGAACGGCCGTCAAAGCTGACCGCGACCGAGTCGAGCCGGGCCAGGACACCGCCCGGCCGAACCGCCCCGCCCTCCGGCACGGTCGGCGAATCGTCAGGCACTGTCCGACTCTCGGCACTCGGGGCAGAGGCCGCGCAGCTCGACGGTCGCCGCTTCCAGCGAGAACCCCAGGTCGGAAGCGGTGCGCCCGATCGCGTTGTTGACCCGCCGGTCGCGCATCTCGGCCGCCGCGCCGCAGTGGCGGCAGATCAGGAACTGGCCCGCGTGGGCCTCGTTCGGTGCGACGCAGCCGACGAAGGCGTTCAGCGACTCGATGCGGTGGATCAGCCCCTGCTCGAGGAGGAAGTCGAGGGCGCGGTAGACCGTGGGCGGCGCCGCGCTCTGGTGCTCCTGGCTCAAGCGGCGCAGCACCTCGTAGGCACCGATCGGCGCGTGGCTCGACCAGATCAGCTCGAGCACCCGGCGGCGCAGCTTGGTCAGGCGCGCCCCCCGTTCCCGGCAGATCGTTTCGGCGGCAGACAGCGCCTCGGCGACACATGCTGTGTGATCGTGGCGCGCACCGCCGAAGGCAGCGGCCCCTGGCTTCTTCTGAAGGGTCATGGCCCGGAGATCATGAAGTTGACATACAACTGTTATGTTATTTTATTACACCCTGGTTTTGAAAGCTATGTTCAGCTTAAGCGCGGGGACGTGAAGATGATGAAGAGACATCTTGGCTATACGACCGGTCTGGCTTTCGCCGCCTGCTGCCTGAGCTGGAGCACCGTCGCGGCCGAGCCGCGCGTGGTCGCGACGATCAAGCCGGTCCACAGCCTGGTTGCCGGCGTCATGGACGGGGTCGGCACGCCGAGCCTGCTGATCCAAGGCGGCGCCTCGCCCCACAGCTACAGCCTCCGGCCTTCCGAGGCCCGGGCGCTCAGCCAGGCGGACCTGGTCTTCTGGATCGGCGAGGACCTCGAGACCTTTCTCGAGAAGCCCTTGGAGGCGCTCGCCAAGCCCGCGACAATCGTGACCTTGAGCACGGCGCCCGGCGTCAAGCTGCTGGACAGCCGTGAAGCCGGCACTTGGGAGGCGCACGGGGAACACGGAGACCATGACGAAGCGGCCCACGACGAGCACGGGCACGACGAGCACGGGCACGACGAGCACGCGAAGGCGGAGCATGGTGACGACGACCACGACCATGACGCGCACGGGCACGACGAGCACGCGAAAGCGGAGCACGATGACCATGACGACCACGGCCACGGGGAGCACGCGAAGGCGGAGCACGATGACCACGACCACGATGCACACGGTCACGATGAGCACGCACACGGTGAGCACAACCTCCACATCTGGCTCGGGCCCGAGAACGCCC
Organism: Kiloniellales bacterium; assembly: GCA_030064845.1. Taxonomy (NCBI): domain Bacteria; kingdom Pseudomonadati; phylum Pseudomonadota; class Alphaproteobacteria; order Rhodospirillales; species Kiloniellales bacterium. Next base: position 28,465 of record JASJEC010000009.1, on the reverse strand, counting down.
AGGCCATCGTTCGCGCCGCCGCGGCCGCGCTGAGCGCGGCCGATCCCGAGCACGCCGCCCGCTACGAGTCGAATGCGAAGGCGCTGCTCACGCGCATAGAGCGGGAGAGCGGCAAGATCGCCAAGACGCTCGCGCCGGTCTCGTCGGTCCCCTACGTCGTGTTCCACGACGCCTACCCTTACTTCGAGCAGCACTTCGGCATGAACGCGGTCGGCTCGATCACCGTGAGCCCCGAGCGCAAGCCGGGCGCCAAGCGGCTCGGCGAGATCCGCAAGAAGATCGTCGATCTCGGCGCGGTCTGCGTGTTCAGCGAGCCGCAGTTCCAGCCCGCCCTGGTCGATACGGTCATCGAGGGCACCGCGGCCCGCGCCGGCTCGCTCGACCCACTCGGCGCCGACATCGCGCCGGGGCCGGAGGCCTATTTCAAGATCATGACAGGGCTCGCCGAGGACCTGCGGGACTGCCTCGCGCCCGCTAGCTAGCTAGCAGGCTCGGCTCGACACAAGGTCCGCTCGATATCGGGTTCTTGGAGCAGTTTCCCCCATTTGGCGGATCGACTCTGACGAATCCGTCAAACCCGGATCTGCGTTAGCAGGGTGAAGAAAAAGCCCGGATCCTTTGATCACGGTCATCCTTCGACAAGCTCAGGATGAGGGTAAGTGCTTGAAACAGCTCCCCCTCACCCTGAGCTCGTCGAAGGGTGATGGTTCCGACAGAGCACCTTCGCTGCGGCCCGCTAGCCGACCAGGAAGCTGGCGATGCCCTTCTTCATGGCCGCCTCGAGCTGCCGGTTGGCGTCGTCCATCAGCTTCTTGGTCAGCTCGTACCACACCTTCTCCCGGTCCCGGATCGAGGCGTCCTCGCCGACGGTGATGCTGCGGGTGGTCTTGACCGATACCGTCGCAACCACGTCGCCGAGATTGGTCAGAATCTCGATATCGATGCCCAGAGTCGCCGTATAGCGCTCGGCCTGCTCGGTCGTGAAGGCGCCGGAGACGCCGCCGGAGGTCTCCAGGTCCTCCTCGGTCACGGCGGCATCGATGACGACGAAGCGCGCACGCCCGGAATCGCCCGCTGCGACCAGGCGGTCCCGCCCCCAGTTTGCGGCGGCCTGGTCGGGGCGGTGGGGAAACAGCAGCTCGACGCGCGGCTCCTCGGACTTGGGCAGAAAGGTCGTCTGCACCTCGACCGACGCGACGTCGAGCTTGATCGGCTTCATTTCGGTGAAGCGCAGCGGTGGATAGTCGTCCTCCGGCAGCTCCAGCTCGCAGGCGGACAGACCGAGTCCGGCAATGACAAGCCAGAGAACCGCGAAAGGCTTGGTCGTCAGGCGCATGGGACCCTCTCTCCTGGCGGTCTTGACGATGGCGGCTATGGGCGGCGCGGGCCTCAGGCCCGATAGATACGATCCAGATCCGAGTCGTGGAAGCTATATTCCCTGTTGCAGAACTGGCAGGTCACCGTCACCCGGCCATCGACCTTCATCTCGGCGATCTCGTCCCTGGGAATAGATCCCAGGACGCGTTCGATCCGCTCCTGGGAGCAGCGGCAGCCCTCGAGCAGGGGCCGTGGCTCGAACACCCGGACGCGCTCGTTGTGGAACAGGCGGTAGAGCAGGTCGCCCGCCGAGAGCCCGGGGTCGAGCAGCTCGGCGTCGGTGCAGCTGGCCATCAGCACCACCGCGCGGCGCCAGTCGTCCTCCTCGCCGCTCGCCGGGGTCGCGCCCGCCTCGTCGGTCTCGGGCATCTGTTGCAGCAGCAGTCCGGCGGCGCGCCAGGAGCCTTCGATCCGGCTCGAGGACAGCTTGACCGCGGTCTTGAGCTGCTCCGACTGGCGAAAGTAGTGCTGGAAACAGTCGGACAGGCTCTCGCCCTTCAGCTCCACGATCCCCTGATAGCGGTCGGCGTCCGAGCCCCGATCGACCGTATAGGCGAGAGAGCCCTGCCCCATGAGGTCGCCGACGCTCGGCCGGGCGCCGCCGGCCGGGCTCAGGCCCTCCACCGCCTCGCGGTCGAATTCGGCGTAGCCGCGCAGCACGCCTTCCGAGGTCTGGTCGACCACCATCAGGCTGACCGGGCCCTTGCTCTTGGTCTGCAGGGTGAAGACGCCGTCGAACTTCAGCATGCTGGAAAGCAGGCTGGCCAGCGCCAGCATCTCGGCCAGATAGCCGGCGACCGCGTCCGGATAGTCGTGGCGCGACAGGATCGTGTCCGCCAGCGGGCCCAGGCGGATCAGCCGGCCGCGCAGACCCGGCACTTCCAGCACGAAGGGCTGGAGCAGGTCGGGCCGTTCATCGAGGCTGATGTCGGACTCCTGGCCCATCAGGTCATGCACCAGAGCATGATGCCCTTCTGCGCGTGGAGGCGGTTCTCGGCCTCGTCCCAAACCACCGAGTGGGGCCCGTCGATCACCGAGCCGGTCACCTCCTTGCCGCGCGTCGCCGGCAGGCAGTGCAGGAACACGGCGTCGGGCTTGGCCAGCGCCATGAGCTTGTCGTCGACCTGATAGGGCCGCAGCAGGTTGTGGCGCGCCTCCTTGCGCCCCTCCGCCTCGTCGCCCATGGACACCCAGGTATCGGTGACCACCGCGTCGGCGCCGCTGACCGCCGCTTCCACGTCGGCGCTGACCCGGACCGTCCCGCCCTCGGCAGCGGCCCAGTCCAGCACGTCGCGCGGCGGCGCGAGGGAATCGGGGCAGGCGAGGCGCAGCTCGAAGCCGAAGCGGACCGCGGCGTGGATCCAGGAGGCCGCCATGTTGTTGCCGTCGCCGGACCAGGCGACGACCCGGCCCCCGATGTCGCCGAGACGCTCCTCGAAGGTCATCACGTCGGCCATGAGCTGGCAGGGATGGGTCCGGTCGGTCAGGCCGTTGATCACCGGGACGGTCGCGTGCTCGGCCATCTCCAGGAGCTTCTCCTCCCGGGTCGTGCGGATCATGATGGCGTCGACGTAGCGGGACAGCACGCGCGCGGTGTCGGCCACGGTCTCGCCGCGGCCGAGCTGGGTGCCGCTCGGCTCGAGCACCACGGCCTCGCCGCCGAGCTGGCGGATGCCGACCTCGAAGGAGACGCGGGTCCGGGTCGAGGGCTTCTCGAAGATCATGGCGAGGGACTTGTCGGCCAGCGGTTTGGGCCTGCCGGCCGAAAGGCCGTCGCGCTTGCAGGCCGCGCCGAGCGCGAGGATCTCGCGCAGCGTCGCGCCGTCCAGGCGGTCGAGATCGAGGAAGTGCTTGAGCTCGGCCATGCTACGCGGCCTTGGCCCAGTTCCCCGACACGCGCTCCAGGATGCCGAGGGCCTCCTCGACGTGGCTCTCGTCAATGATCAGCGGCGGCAGCAGCCGCACCACGTTGTCGCCGGCCGGCACGGTCAGGAGGCCCTCGTCGTAGAGCCGCTTGAACATCTCGCCGTTCGGCACGACGCACTCGAGCCCCAGCATGAGGCCGGCCCCGCGCAGTCCGGCGAAGAGCTCCGGATGGCCCGCGACCAGAGTCTTCAAGCGGCCCTGGAGGACCTCGCCGGTCGCCTGCACCTGCGCCAGGAAACCCTCTTCCAGGACCACGTCGAGCACCGCGTTGGCGACCGCCATGGCGAGCGGATTGCCGCCGAAGGTGCTGCCGTGGGTGCCGGGGGTCATGCCCACCGCCGCCTTCTCGGTCGCCAGGCACGCGCCCATCGGGAAGCCGCCGCCGAGGCCCTTGGCGGTCGCGATCACGTCGGGCGCGATCCCGGCCCACTCGTGGGCGAAGAACTTGCCGGTCCGGCCCACGCCGCACTGCACCTCGTCGACCACCAGGAGCAGGCCGAACTCGTCGCAGGCCGCGCGCAGCCCGCGCAGGTAGTCGATCTCCGCCTGGCGGATGCCGCCTTCTCCCTGGATCGGCTCGACCAGGACCGCCGCCGTCTCGTCGTCGATCGCCGAGCGCAGCTCGTTCAGGTTGCCGAAGGCGACCTGGGTGAAGCCGGCCATGGTCGGCAGGAAGCCCTTGAGGTGCTTCTCGTTGCCGGCCGCCGAGAGGGCGGTCAGGGTCCGGCCGTGGAACGAGCCCTCGCAGGCGATCATCTTGTAGCGGCCCGGGTTGCCGGTCTCGTCGTGGTACTTGCGCACCAGCTTTATGCTGCACTCCATGGCCTCTGCCCCGGAGTTGCAGAAGAACACGCGGTCGGCCGAGGAGAGCGCGCAGAGCCGCTCGGCGAGGCGCTCGCCCTCGGGGATGCGGTAGAGGTTCGAGCAGTGCCAGAGCTTGCCGGCCTGGCGGGTCAGGGCCTCGACCAGGTGGGGATGACTGTGGCCCAGCGCGTTGACCGCGATGCCGGCGGCGAAGTCGAGGTATCGTCGCCCGCCGGTCCCGTAGAGATAAGGACCTTCGCCGCGCTCGACCTCAAGATCGAGACGCGCGTACGTGGGCATGAGGGCCTCGCTCACCAATCCTCTCCTCGTGTCGCCGGTTGAAGAGTGTCGCCTAAAAAAAGTCATGCGGACAACCGGTCCGGCCGCCGCATTGCCCGCAATCTTCGCACGGAATCGGGGCCTGTCAACCAGCAGCCCCGCACTCGGCGGACCCGCTTCAGGGCTTCAGTTTGTAGCCCGTCGCGAAGAGCCGCCAGGCCAGCAGGGCCAGGCCCAGGAGCGGCAGCCCCAGGGCGGCGATCCCCTGGGCCGTCGAGGTCTCTCCGAAGCCGGTCAGGGCGAAGCGGAAGCCGTCGATCGCGTAGAACACGGGATTGAGCGCGATCAGCTGCTGCGCCGCGCCGGGCAGGCTGGCCAGGGTGAAGAAGGTGCCGGACAGGAAGCCGAGCGGCAGCACGACGAAGGTCTCGGCCACCGAGTAGTGTTCCCAGCGGTCGGCCCAGAGGCCCGCCAGGGTCCCGATCAGGGCGAACAGCAGCGCCGAGGCGGTGGCGAACATGAGGGCCAGGGCCGGGCTGTGAATCTCGAACCCGACGAGGAGGTGGGCGGCCAGCAGGATGACCCCGCCGATCACCAGCGCGTTCCAGGCCGCCGGCAGAACGTAGCCGGCGAGGAGCTCCCAGGGCGCCAGGGGTGCGGCCAGCAGATCCCCGATCATGCCCTCGAGCTTGTCGTCGAGGACCGGGAAGGCGGCGTTCTCGAAGGCCGCCTGGCCGAGGGCGAACATGACGATTCCCGGCGCGACGAACTGGACGACGGGAAGCCCCGGGGCGATCTCGCCGTCGCGCCCCGCCGCCAGCACGAAGACGGCGAGAAACAGCAGGCTGGAGACCGCGGGCCCGCCGAGGCTGCCCCAGATCATGCGGACGAAGCGCTGGATCCCTCGGCGCACCAGGGTGGCGAGACCGGCCCAGTTGACCGCGCCGAAACCGCGGGGCCGGGGCGGCGTCACGGGGCTCAGGCCTTCAGCCGGTAGCCGGTCGCCACCATGCGGTGCGCCAGGCCCCAGAGCGCCAGGTTAGCTCCGGCGACCACCGCCATGCCGACCCAGAGCGAGCCGTCGGCATGGCCGATGAAGCCGTAGCGGAAGCCGTCGATCATGTAGAAAAAGGGATTCAGCAGAGCGACCGCGTGCCAGCTCTCTGGCAGGCGCTCGATCGAATAGAAAGTGCCGGAGAGAAAGGAGAAGGGCGTGATCACGAAGTTGGTGACCGCGGCAATGTGATCGAACTTCTCGGCCCAGATGCCGCCGATCATGCCGAGCAGGGCCAGCATGAGCGAGGCGCCGACGGCGTGGAACAGAATGAAAGCGGGCGCGTGGAGATCGAGGGGCACGAAGATCCACATGCCGAGCGCCACCGCCAGGCCGACCAGGAGTCCCCGGGTCAGGCCGCCGCCGACGACGCCGGCGGTGAACTCCCAGGGGCTGATCGGCGGCATGAGGACGTCGACGATGTTGCCCTGGACCTTGGAGATCACGATCGTAGAGGAGGTGTTGGCGAAAGCGTTCTGGACCATGGCCATCATGATCAGGCCCGGCGCGAGGAACTCGGCGAAGGGCACGCCGCCGACCTCCTGGACCGACCGGCCGAGCGCCAGGGTGAAGATCGCCAGGAACAGCAGCGTGGTGATCATCGGCGCCAGGAGAGTCTGGGTGAAGACATTGAGGAAGCGCCGAACTTCCTTCATGTAGAGTGTCCAGAGGCCGAGCCAGTTGACCGCGCCGATCGGGCGGACGGACGGCGTCTCGAGTTTCGGGGACAGGGGTTTCATGGCCGATCAGATAGACCGGGCGCAGGAGCGAGGCAAGAGATTGGGCCGGCTGCCGCCGAGGAACCAGAGGCGCGCACCGCGGGTCACGCCCGAGGCGCTGACCCGCGCGGCCCACCACTATCTGGAACGCTACGCGACCTCGGCCGGAAACTTGCGCCGGGTGCTGCAGCGCCGGGTGGCGCGGGCGGCGCGCCTCGGCACGGTCGACGAGACCGCCGCCGCCGAGGCCATCGAGGCGATCCTGGCGCGCTTGATCGAGGCCGGAGTCCTGGACGACCGGGCCTACGCCGACGCCCGCGCGCGCAGCCTGCACCGGCGCGGCGCCTCGGCACGCGCAATCCGCGCCCGCCTGATCAAGACCGGGGTCGATACCGAGCTCATCGAAACGGCGGTCCAGGCGCGCAGCGAGGGGCCGGGCGACGCCGAGCTGCTGGCGGCTCTCGCCTTCGCCCGGCGCCGCCGCCTCGGCCCCTACCGGCCCCGGACGGAGCGCGGCGCGCGCCGCGAGCGCGACCTCGCCGCCCTGGCCCGCCAGGGCTTCGACTATGACGTCGCCCTCAAGGTGATCGAGGCGCCGGACGCCGAAGCACTGGAAGAGGAGGCCGCGTCCGGTGCGTTCTGAGCCCGAATCTCTTCCGGATCCTCACCAGCCAACGCGAGACGCAGATGGCCGTCCGCTTGACGAGGTGGATGTGCGGCGTGCTGCCGCGGCCGCGCACTTCGATCTGAAAATGCGGATCAACCGGAGATCCCGCGCGGCGTGGCCGGCGGCCGGCTTAAACACCATTTGCCGGACGCCGAACCTGGAGAAGGCTTGAGATGGTGAAGTAAGCGTCGGCGGGGGTTGTTATAAAGGACATCGAGGAGAGTGCCCCCTAAGACGGAACCGGCCGAGAAGGAGACTCGGATCGTCGGTGAGGGGTCGCGCGGGGGAGACCGGTATCGCCGAATTGTCTCGGCGCGAGGGGAGAGGGGAAATGGCTACAGACGAATTGCTCGGTCTCTTCATCAAGTTCGGGCTGGCAGCGGCACTGGGCTTTCTGATCGGTCTCGAGCGGACCATGGGCGCCCGGGAGAATCCGCACGCGGGCCTGCGTGACTTCGTGATAGTCGCCCTGGTCGGTGCCATCAGCGCATTCGTCGCCATTGAGTTCGAGAATTCATGGCTCATAGGCGTGGGTTTCTTCGGGTTTCTCACTCTTCTCCTTGTCGGTTACTGGACCGACCGGGAAAACAACGTCGATGACCCCGGGATCACGACGGAAGCCGCCGCGATCGTCACCTTCTTCCTGGGTGTCTTGACGATGCAAGGCCATTACGCCCTTTCGGTCGCACTGACGATCGTGCTGCTCACCGTGCTTTCGCAGAAAATCGCCCTCGGCCGCTTCAGCTCGGAGATCAAGACCTTCGAACTCGAAGCGACCGTCAAGTTCCTCATCATCACCTTCATCGTCCTTCCCGTGCTGCCGACCAAGTCCCTGGACAATCTCCTGACCTACTCCGTGGGCGAGGTCGTGTCCGTCGCGCAGGACACGGGCCGGCTCGCCTTCGTTCCCGCCGAAAACCAGTTCTTCGGGGTCGACCAGAGCCTTAACCTCTACAGCGACAGCGAACTTCTGGGCGTGATGAGAGTCACGAGCGTCACCGACGCCGAGGTGGCAGGTCGCTTCATCGGCAACAATCTGGAGCAGTTAACCGAGGGGAACGAGCTCTACGCGCCGCTGGCGCCGATGTTCGTCATGCACATGCTGGCCGCGCTCAAGCCGTTCAAGGTTTGGCTGATCGTGGTGCTGGTCTCTTTGATCAGCTTTATCGGCTACATACTGGTCAAAGTTCTCGGCAGCGGCTCCGGTATCGGACTTACCGGACTGATCGGCGGCCTCGCCTCGAGCACCGTCACAACCCTGAGCTTTGCCAAGCGCAGCAAGGAGTTGCCCGCGTGGAACCAGCTTTTCGCGGTCGCCATACTCCTCGCGTCTTCGATCATGTTCCCGCGCCTCCTGATCCAGATCGGCGTGTTCAATCAGGCGCTGATGCGCAACATGGCCGTGCCGATCCTGGTGACTGGCGCTGCCGGTTTTGTCATGGCCGCCCTCTACTTCCTGCGCTCGAAGAAGGATCCGGCCGGGGGCGCCGGAGCGAAAGAGGTGAGCTTCGGCAATCCTTTTTGCTTGAAGTCCGCGATCACCTTCGGGCTGGTTTTTGGCGTCATATTGATGGCGACGCGTCTTGCCATCACCTACCTAGGCGAGGCGTGGCTGCCGGTGGTCGCGATCGTCAGCGGCCTGACGGACGCCGATGCAATCGCCTTTTCTCTGAGCGACGCCCAGAGGTCCGGCTTGATCTCGCTGGACTGGGCGAGCTTCAACGTCGTCCTCGGCGCCCTGTCCAATACCTTCATGAAGCTGTTTCTCGTGTACTCCTTGGGCGACAAGGGCCTCTTCAGGCATCTGTTGCTTTCTTTCCTGGTCATGGGGGTGGTCGGCATCGTGACCATGTTCCTCTATTACGACCTGGTGTGACGGTCCCAATGTCCGGCCGGGCTGACGCGCGTTCTGTGAGAAGCTCAAGTCACACTGGAATCGTCGAGTCAGTGTCCCTTCGATCCCGAAATGCGATCGCTCGAACTTCAGGATCGGGCGGCGAAAGACGATCGGCTGACGCAGGCCTGCTATCCCGGATTTCTCGAACGCCCCTCGGTCTGCGCGGCCGGTGGCGGTTCAATGCGATCGGCACGCCCGACGGCGAGCCGCTGGAGGCGGAAGCGGAGTCAGGCGGCTTCTAGGACGAGGCGCGATCGAGGGCCCGTTCTACTGGGCCTCCGCGACATCGGGGAAGTCGGCGCGCATGAAGGTGACGATCTCCCAGATCTCGCGGTCGGTGAGGGTCTCCTTGAACGCCGGCATGTCGCTGCCGAACTGCGCGCCGCCTTCCGAGATCGTCCAGATCAGGTATTCGTCGACGGAGCGCGGCCGCTTGATCAGATAGGACAGGAACGCGGGCGGCGGCATGAGATCCATGCCGGCCTCGCCGTCCCCCGAGCCCTTGACGCCGTGGCAGGCGGCACAGTGCCGTTCGTAGAGCCGGCCGCCATCGTCGATGGCCATCTGCACGGCCGGATAGGGATTCCTGCTGCTGCGATACTCGAGCGGCACGCCGGACCGCATGAACTCGCGGTGCCTCTTGGAGCGCGGCATCAGGTCCGGCTCGGTCTCCGGCCGTTCCCAGTAGGGGGCGGTCGGACGTTGTTCGGACCACATATCCAGGCCGGGCACCAGCTCCTGCTGGAGTTCGTCCCCCGCGCTCGCCGGTGCTGCGCTCAGCCCGAAAGCAAGAAGGCAAAGCGCCGCGGCCAGGCCGAGGCGCGCCATCAAGGTCTCGATCTTCATTGGACGCATTGAGCGATCTCCGCACATCGGCTGGGGCGCAGCCAGGCGATCTTCAGCAAACAGTCCATAGCCCGCCCCTCCGGTCGCGGCATTGAGTTGGATCAAGCACGGCGTAGGAAGCCGGGGCTCCGTGACTGCAACGCGAGTTCTCGGAGCATAGCCGAGCCCCAGCCTTCTCGGGAACAGCGATCCTTTCAGTTGTGCCCACATCCCGCCACCCAGGAACTTCCCCCTCTGGGGCAAATCGGCGGGAGGTTTGGGTAAACCCGGGCTTCAAACTCCGGCGCTGGTAACGACCGGCCTGCGACCGTTTCCGGACCCGCGCGGCGGCGGCCGATGACGGAAAACAATGACCCGAAGTCGGAGTCGCTGATACATTCGCGAGCGAACGGCAGCACGGTTTGGTTTTCCCAAACGAGATGCCGTCTCCGTCTCTCGGCCCGTACGAGAGCATTGAGGGATCAGGGCTGTGAGCAGCCCGCCTGGTTTGGCCGCCATGCGGCGGCAAGGCGTTCAGCCTCGGCGATCTCCGACGAGGTCATTTCCCGCTCCAGCCTGTCCTTGAAGTAAATGATGGGCTCGGGCCAGTCTGCCTCAGTCAGGGTATACCACTTGTAGGCTTCGACCTCGTTCCGTTCCACGCCTTCGCCCCGGTCGTAGAACTGCGCGACGACGTATTGGGCCGACTTGTCGCCGGTGCAGGCCTTCTTCAGTTGCTTGCCGAAGTTTTCTCGCCGTATCGCTTCGATGGGGTCTTCCTGGTCGGGACTTACGTCGTGGTACCGCTTCTTCGCGCGCTTCGAAGCCGAAACGGATTGAACCAGACCCTCTTGGTCGAAAACTATCGTGACCCGCCAAATGACGGTGCCATAGCCGCCCACCGGAATGAACACGGGAAGTACGACATTGGTCGCTTCACCCCGATAGACGAAGATGGCTCCCTCCTCGTTATCCAGAACCATGTCCGGTTCGCCCAGCTCAGCGAGGACCTCCTGCTTGGTCGTGACGCCCTCTTCGATGGGGTCGAGTCGATAAATCGCGTCGCCGGCGTCCCAAACCGGCGGCACGAGTAGGCATCCAGATACCAACAAAATCAAAACCAGCAGGCTGACGCGCGTCACCGATCCCGTCACTCTCTTGGAGCGGAGGAGACGCTCATGTTGCAATCGCCGAAAGCTTAACTCCTTTGACATGAATCACGGTTCCGGGTCCGCATGTGGCTACACCGCCTCCGCCGCGCCGCCGGCGAGGACCGGGCGCAAGGTCATCGCCTGCTTGACCAGGTGGATGCGCAGCGTGCCGCTGCGGCCGCGCACCTCGATCTGCCGGTCGGGAAAGGCCGCGAGGTCGACCGTGGCGTGGCGGGCGACCGGCTCCGACACCACCAGCTGGACGCCGAACTCCTTGGTGAGCGCCTCCAGGCGGCTGGCGGCGTTGACCGTGTCACCGATCGCGGTGACCGAGGTCGCCGCCCCGTAGCCCATCTCGCCGACGATCACCGGGCCGGCGTGGATGCCGATGCCGATCCTGAGCGGCTGGGGCAGGTCGCTGCGGAGCGCGGCGTTCAGCTCGACCAGCCGCTCACCCATGCGCGCGGCGGCGTTGAGCGCGTTCCCGCAGCCGCTCGCCACACCGCGCTCGACCCCGAAGAGCGCCATGATGCCGTCGCCGACGAACTTGTCGATCCGCCCCCCAGACTCCTCGATGGCCATGCCCATGGCGGCGAAATAGCGGTTCAGCAGGAAGACCACGTCGTAGGGCAGCTTGTCCTCGGACAGGGTGGTAAAGCCCCGGAGGTCGGCGAAGAGGATCGCCACCTCTCGCTCGTCGCCCTGGAGGTAGCCCGCCTGGCGTCTCTGCTCCTTGGGCCCGACGGCCGGCGGCAGCAGCGGGGCGACCTCGACGTCGCGCAGCGGCACGGTCTGGCAGGCGAGCCGGACATTGTGCGCCGCTCCGATGCGGGCGAGCACCCGCGCCTCCGCGTCGCCGGGCGGCGGCAGGTCGGCCAGCCCCCCGGCGATGCGGATGCGGCAGGTCGAGCAGCGTCCGCGGCCGCCGCAGACCTCGGCGTGGGGGATACGCGCCTGGCGGCTGGCATCGAGGATCGAGGTGCCCGGCGCGACCGCGACCTTCTGGCCGGCCGGGTAGCTCACGGTCACGATGCCCCGGCGGCGCTGCCAGGCCTGACGCAGCAGACGCGCCAGCAAGGTCAGTATCAGCAGCGCGGCCATCACGGCCAGGGCCCAGGCTTCCAGGCGGTAGATCAGGTCGATCGCGGCCGCTTCCTCCAACCCGGCGCGCGCGGTGGCCGCGGCGAGCCACGCCTCGTCGCGGGCCAGGCGGACGACGTCACGCCCAGCCACTAGCACGCCCAGCGTCGAGACCAGCGGCACGGTAACGGCCAGGACCAGGGCCGTCGGCGCGACGGCGGCGTACCAGGGTTTCAGGCGCAGCCAGAAGTGCAATCCGATGCAGCCGTGCAGCCAGGCGAGCAGGACCACGGCGAACTGCCGCACGGCCGACGCGGGGTCGTACCAGAAGTAGATCAGGAGAACCCGCTGGTAGCTGTCCTCGATGCCGAAGAGCTCGGCCACGAGCCGGTTGCCGAGGATGTGCAGGATCAGCAGCGGCGGGATCGCCAGGCCGGCCGCCAGCTGGACTGCCTCGCCGGCCGGCATCCTCAGCCGCCGGCGCTGATAGAGCGCCCAAAGGGCGAGGCCGGCGTGGATCAGGAACGCGCCGTAGAGCAGGACGGTCGCCGGAAGGTTGCGCCAAAGCAGGAGGAACCAGTGGCGGCCCGCTTCCAGCGCGTCGAGTGAAACCAGCCCCAGGGCGTGGTTCAGGCTGTGGGTTAGCAGGTAGGCGAAGAGCAGAAGCCCAGAGGCGAGCCGGAGCCTGCGGATCACCGTTTCGTCTCCCGCTGCCGAGATGCGTCGCTGCGGATGATAGGCGCGCGCGCAGCCATGGCAAGGGCTGGGCGCCGATCTGCTCTAGACCTGGCGGCGCGGGTCGATAGACTGCGCGGCGTCTTCCAGGGATCGAGGCCCCCATGACCGAGCCGACCGAGTCTTCGCGCGCGCGCCGACGCCCCAGGGTGCGGCGCACTTTCGACACCACGATCCCCTCGCCGTGCATCGCGGTCTGTCAGATCGACAACGCCACCAACTGCTGCATCGGCTGCTTCCGCTCGATCGACGAGATCCGCGAGTGGCCGATCATGACGGCGGACCAGAAGACCGAGACGCTGGCCCGGGTCGCGGCCCGCAAGGCGCGCGCAGGCGGCGTGCCGGGCGGCGCCGGCGATGGCGGCTGAACTTCCCGTCAGCGGCGGGGGACGCTCGGAGCGCCTGCCGCCGGAAGGCTTCCTCCTGATCGCGGGCATCACGCTGTTCTGGGGCGTCAACTGGCCGGCCATGAAGGTCGCTTTCGGCGAGATCCCGGTCTGGACCTTCCGCAGCCTCTGCCTCGTGGTCGGCGGCGTCGGGCTGCTCGGCCTGGCGAAGCTCGGCGGACGCTCCTTGCGAATCCCCCCGTCCGACCTGAAGCCGCTGATGCTATCCTGCCTTTTCAACGTGATCGGCTGGCACCTCTTCTCCGGCTACGGCATCAGCCTGATTCCCGCCGGGCGGGCCGCCATCATCGCCTTCACCATGCCGATCTGGACCAGCCTGTTCGGCGCCTTCTTCCTGGGCGAACGCATGACGGCGGGGAAGTGGGCCGGCCTCGCCCTGGGCACCGCCGGCCTTGCCGTGCTCATGGGCGAGGACATCGCGGTTCTGGGCGCGGCCCCGCTGGGCACGCTCTTCATGTTCGGCGCGGCGATATCCTGGGCGCTGGGCACCATCGTGATCAAGAAGACCGACTGGACTATTTCCAGCGGCACCCTGGTCGGCTGGCAGATGTCGATCGGCGCGGTGCCGATCATCCTCGGCATGCTGATCATCGAGGGCGTACCGCGCGTCGAGGGGCTCAGCGAAGAGGCGATATGGGCCACGCTCTACGTGCTCGCCCTGCCGATATTGTTCTGTCAGTGGGCCTATTTCCGCCTGGTAAGGCTGTTCCCGGCGGCGCTGGCCGCGATCGGCACCCTGATGATCCCGGTGGTCGGCGTGTTCTCCAGCGCCTTGCTGCTCGGCGAGCCGATCGGCCTGGGCGAGGTCGTGGCTCTGGGCTTGGTCTGCTCGGCGCTGGCCGTCGTGCTCGGCCCGCCGGCCCTCTCAGCCTGGCGATTGCGCTGAAGCCCGCGCGGATTACCAGACGATTCGTTCGATGCCGTTGAACGAGACCTGGACGTTGCTGCCGTCGAGCCGCAGGGACCCGGCCGAGCCCGGCGTCAGGACGACGCAGCCGGGCCGATCCTCCAGGATCTCTCCGGTCGTAAGCTGGATGTCCCAGCCGCCCGCCCCCGGTCCGGCGGTCACCCCGCTCAGCTGAAGGGTATCCGGGCGCCCGTCCGGCGAGCCCAGTGGCGCCGCTTCGGCGGCGGGCGCGGCTTGGCTCGGCGGAGAATCGGGAATCAGCCGGGGCAGGGCGTCGAGATTGGGCGCCGCGGGCGCGGGCGCGGCGGCCCCAGGCGCCTCGGGTACAGGTGCATCGAGTGCGGGCGCCTCGGGTGCCGGCATCTCGGCTGCCGCAAAGTCATCCCCCGGAGCCGGGGCCGGCTCCTCGGAAAGCGGCGGCAGGTCCGCTGCGGTGTCGGCCGGGCCGGTCTCTTCACCCCAGAAATCGCCGCCGAAGCTGCTCCCGAAATCGCTCTCTTCGGCGAGCGGGTCCGGCGCTTGAGCCGGCGCGGCCTCCTCGGTCATCTCCTGTTGCAAGGCGTCCTCGCCGATGTCGGCGAAGCCCTGTGGCGTCTCCGCCAGCGGCTGCTCGGCCTCGGGCGCCGACCCGCTGTTGAACTCGGCCCAGGGGTCTTCCGCCGCCTCCGGCGCCGGCGCGGCGGGAGCGGCGGCGCTCTCGGTCAGCGGAGCCTCCAGGGCTTCGCCAGGGGCCGCCGCCGGGGCCGCGCCGCCCTGGCGCTCGAAGTCCACGTCGCGGGCGAAGGGCCCCGCGCCGTCGTCGGCCACGGTGACCGTCGCGCGGTAGTCGTCGCCGTTCGGAAGCCGGACGTCGAACGTGACCTGACGGGTCTCTCCCTGCTGCAGGTCGTCGAAATCGTCGCCCGGATCGAAGTCGAAGGTGCCGTCGCCGTTGTCGATGGCGCGGCCCGCCGAGGGCTGGCTGACGATGCAGCCGGCCGCGCCGGGATCCGTCGTCTCGATCGACGCAGTCTCTGCCGGCGCCGGCTCAACCGGGTTCGGCTCGATCGGATCCGGATCAATCGGTTCCGGATCAATCGGTTCCGCCAGGGGGGTCGCCGCTTCCGGCGCGGCGACGTCGAGGGGCTGCTGCGAATCGGGCGCGGTCACCGCCGCCACCGCGTCCGGCGAAGGATCGGCGAGCTCGCCGGCGAGATCGGCCCAGTCGTCCGAGACCGTGGGGGCGGAGACGTCGCCCCAGAGGTCGCCGTCGCCGTCAGTCTCTTCGCCGCTCTCCGCCGCCGGCGCCTGGGACTCCGGCTGCGGCGCGGCGGGCTCGGCGGGAAACGCGTCGAAGAAGGAATCCGCGGCCTCGGCCGGCTGGTCCTCGGCCTCGGGAGCTTCCGCGGGGGGATCGGCGACGGGCTCCGCCGGGGAGCCGAAGAGACCCCCGGAGGCCTCGGAACTCTCCTGCGCCGCGCCGGCATCGGGGGCGAAGGAGTCGCCGAAGAGCGTGTCGTCCGCCGGGCCGGGCTCTTCCGCGGGGGTCTCGGAAGCTTCCGGGGCCGCGGGCGCCCAGGCGTCGCCGGCCGGTGCCGGGTCCGTCTCTTGTTGCGGTGCGTCGGCCTGGGCCCCGAGCAGGTCGGGCCCGCCGAGCGGATCGGGCGCTGACCCGCCGTGCGGATCCGGTTCGGCCGGTTTGTCCCAGTCGGCCCAGGGATCGAAGCCGTCCGGCGGCGAGGCCGGCGTCTGGTCGACGGAAGCCGGCTCGGCTGCCTCTGACGACGCCTCAATGGGGGCCGCCTCGGCAAGCGGGTCTGGCTCGGTCGGTGCGACTGGCGCCTGTTCGGCGCTGGGCTCCGCGGTCGACGCGAAGGGATCGGCGGGCTCTGGCGCGCCCTCGTCCGCCGTGGCGGAATCGCCCCAAAGCGAGGTCTCGGCAGCCGGTTCCGTCTGGTCCGGGGAACCCGCGTCCGCGAAGGCCGGCTCCGGCGATGGGCCAGGGCTGTCGGGGGCGTGAGTCTCCGGGGATTGGGTCTCTGGGGATTGGGTCTCCGGGGCTGTGGCCTCCGGCACTGCCGGTTCTGGTGACTCCGGTTCCGGGCTCAGCAGCTCGCTGACCGACAGCTCCGAAAGAGGCTTGCGCTCGGTTTCGGGGGCGGCGGAGTCCTCCGGCGCCGGATCGGCGGAGAACGCCAGGTCGCCGAGATCGTCCACTTCGCGGGGGTCCGCCGAACCCAGGAGCGGCTCCTCCGAGGGGGCGATGGGATCGGCTTGCGGCGCCGCATCGCCGGCAGGCGCCTCGGATTCCGGCGCACCGAGGCTGTTATAGACGACGTCGGTTGCGATCGGGCCGTCGCTGGTCCCCGTCACGGTGACCGTCGCGCTGACGACTTCGCTGCCTGCCAGCAGGAAGGTGAAGTTGACCGTCCGCGAGGCGCCGATGCCCAGGTCCGCGAAATCGGTGCCGGGATTGAAGCTGAAGGTGCCGTCGCCGTTGTTGGTGACGCTGCCCGCGGGCGGCTGGCTCAGGATCGAGAAGCCGCTGGCGTTCTCGAGCTCCGCCTCGGCCGGCTGCGCTTCCTGGCTCTCGATCTGATCCGGCCGCGCGCCGCCGGCCGACTCATCTCTCTCAGGGTGAAGCGATTCGCTTTCCCCCCGTGCGCTGCCTAGAGCCATTGAGACACTCCCGAAGCTGCCTGCGACTGTTCGAAAGAGAACAGCTTTGCCCAAAGGTTTGCCGCCCAGAGCGTTACACTCTGGTTTGGCTTAGGCAGGCTACGAGAGGGCCGTTAAGGAAAACCTTATTCGTATAGTTAACCATTCACTACGGCGCCGAAGAACCGACCAAAAAACTCTCACATCTCAAATAGATATTCTGCTTATTCTCAATTTATCGATGATAAGTTTCTATATTTTTGGTTAATATCAGATCCAGGCTCAGATTATGTAAATTTTCTACACAGCAATACTTGCTGAATAAATTCTCTTCCCGACAGAACTTTCAAAAAGTCTTCTACTGATCTTTGATTCTGTGGTTTCTTGCTTGGGTAGAACCTGGCCTGGTCAGGTCGCCGCCGCCGCCTGTTCCGATTTCAGCGGAAAAGTCGGCGCCAAGGGCCCCAAGGCGAGGGCGCGGTCCATGACGGGCACGAGCTCCTCGGTGGCGAGATCGAACAGGGTCCGCAGGTCGTCGATCACGTAATAGACCGTCTGAAAGATGTCGATTCGATAGGGCGTACGGAAGACCGTCAGCGCGTCGAACGGCCGTCGCTCGGCCTCGGGGCTCGCGAGCGCGTAGGGAGTCTCGCCGGCCGACGAGGCGATTCCCGCGCCGTAGATGCGCGGGCCTCGAGGGGTCTCTATGAGGCCGAACTCCACGGTGAACCAGAACAGCCGCTGAAGCATCCAGAGGTACTTGGAGTCGATCGACAGGGCGAGTCGGCCGTAGCGCTCGAGAAAATCGGCGTAGGTTCGGTTGGTCAGCATCGGGCAGTGCCCGAAAATCTCGTGGAAGACGTCGGGCTCCTGCAGGTAATCAAAGTCCTCCCGGCGGCGAATGAAGGTGGCCGCCGGAAACTTGCGGTTGGCGAGCAGTTCGAAGAAGCGGCGGGGCGAGATCAACGCCGGCACAGGCGCAACGCCGAATCCGGACGTTTCGGCCAGACGGCGGTCGACCTCCGAGAGCTGGGGCACACGGTCGCGGGGCAGATCCAGCAGCTCGAGACCAGTCAGGAACTCCGGACAGACCCGCCCCGGCAGCAGGGCGGTCTGGCGCTCGCAGAGGTCGCGCCAGATCCCGTCTTCTTCGCGCGTGTAGTCGATCCGGCCGTTCTGGTCCGGGTGTTTCGATTGGTAGCGGCTCGACTGGGCCATGCCCGCCTCGGACATCTGTGGGCGAATTTTTTCGACCCGACCCGGTCCCCATTTCGTTCCCTCGCGCGACGCCCCGGAACCGGGACCCCGCTATGCGCCGTCGCGCCTCGACGACCAGTCTAGCTGGGTCTTATTAATCTTTTCTTTCCCATAGCGCTCCACAGGAGGCCCGGAATTGCCACGGCGGCCGCCTATCGGAAGTTGAATATTGCCGAGCTGGCCCTTCACCCGGCAAGCTGCCAGGGCTGCCTATCCGATCGGACAATTAACTGTTCTAAAGCCCTTTTTTCTTGAACTACGGAGCTCTCGACGGCGCTCGTGATTGACTCTGACACGCCTGACGCGGGAACAACTGCCAGGGCTGCCCCACGGTCATGCCACAACAATGACACGCCACGAGGCCCGCGATTTCGGTCATTCTGTCGATCACTTCGCTGCTTGCCCCTGCCCTGCCGCAGTCCCTTCCCCGGACAACGCGGCGGGGCTTTTCTTTTGCCCCATGTCTTGCGCCAATGGGCCGTCGCTCCGGCCGCTGATGCCGATAGCTATTGAAGTTACCGGGAAATTCATTCTTTGATACCAGGATCGCCGTTAACGATTCCCCGCAAAGTCCGCCGCGGGCGTACGGCGAGGGCCGCGCTTCCCGCACAGGACAGGCATCGAGCGTCGTCATGCCCATTGTTGTCATCATCGACGACCGGATCACCAACCGCCGGATCCTCTCCGAGCTCGCCACCACGATCGAGCCCGAAGTGCAGGTCGAATCCTTCGACGACCCCCTGGCCGCGCTGTCCTGGATCGAGGAGAACACGCCGGACCTCGTAATCACCGACTACAAGATGCCGAATGTTGACGGCGCCGAGTTCGTCCGCCGCTTCCGCCACCTGCCGTTCTGCTTCGACGTGCCGGTGATGGTGATCACGATCTACGAGGACAAGGAGTTCCGCTACAAGGCGCTCGAAGCCGGCGCGACGGACTTCCTCCTGTCACCGGTCGATCACCACGAGTTCCGCGCCCGCTCCCGCAATTTGCTGGCGCTGCGCATGCAGCAGCAGATCATCAAGAACCGGGCCTATTCGCTCGAGCAGAAGCTGGCCCAGGATCATCGGACGCTCGAATCGGTGCTGCACGAGAGCCGCGAGCGGCTGCGGGCGGTGATCGATGCAGTGCCCGCGATGATCTATGCCTGCGATGTCGATCAGCGCTTCCTCTTCATGAACGACTACGCGGCGGCGCTGGCCGGCACCAATCCGGAATCGGCGATCGGCCGGACCGTGATCGAGGTCTTCGGCAAGATCACCGGCGCCAAGAGCCAAGCCTTCGACCTCAGGGTTCTGAATTCCGGCGAGGTCCTGCCGCTCTTCGAGGATACGATGATCGATGCCGAGGGCCTGGATAAGGTCTTGCTGACCACCAAGTGTCCGATCGCCGACGGCAGCGGCAAGACGACGATGGTGGTGACGGCCGCGCTCGATATCACCGCCCGGAAGCAGGCCGAACGCAAGCTTCTGGAGGCCGTGCGCGAGGCCGACATCGCCAACCGCGCGAAGACCGAATTCCTGGCCAATATGAGCCACGAGCTGCGGACGCCGCTGAACGCCATCATCGGATTCTCCCAGATCATGGCCGAGCAGTCGCGGGGCCCGATGGGCAACGAGACCTACATCGAATACTCCAAGGATATCAACAACAGCGCCGTACACCTGCTCGGCATCATCAACGAGATTCTCGACCTCTCCCGGATTGAATCTGGTAGAATTACCATCCGTGACGAGGAGATAGATCTCTACGAGGCGATTGACGACGTCGTGCGGATCACCAGGCCGCGCGCGGCGGAAGCGGATTTGGAGATCGTCTGCAAGCTGCCGAAGGGATTACCCCTGCTTGTAGCCGATAGAATCAAGTTCAAGCAAATGCTGCTGAACCTCTTGAGCAACGCCATCAAATTCACACCGGCCGGGGGCCGCATCGAGGTCGCGGCGCAACCGGCGGACGGGGTCCGCGTATCCGTTGCCGACACCGGCATCGGCATGTCGGCGGAGGAGATTCCCTTGGCGGTCTCCCGTTTCGGCCAGGTGGAGGGCTCGCTCGCCCGCAGCCACGCCGGCGCGGGCCTCGGGCTGTCGATCGTCACCAGCCTGATGGAGCTCCACGGCGGCAGCTGCGAGATCGAGAGCCAGAAGGCCGTGGGCACCACCGTTACCCTTCATTTTCCAAGAGAGCGCCTTACAAAAATCGCCAAGCGGGCGTAACGCCACCGCCTTCCTGGCCCTGATTACTCGGAGAAAGAGAGATAGAAGCAAGAACGTCCAGATTTCGACTGGCCCTCGACAACGTGATCAAGCGGCTGCGCAACCGGTCCGACAGCGAACATGAACAGGCGCTGGTCAGGGTCGGTTTCGGCGTTTTCGCGCTGCCCTATTGCCTGTTCCTGCGCCTGAGCAGCGACGGCGACTCCCCCTACGACCTCGCGGTGTTCTATCTTACCGTGCTGGCGATCGCCTATTTCCTCGTCGGCCTGGCGATCCTCGCCCACATCGTGATCCGCCCCGCCCCCTCGAGCGCGCGGCGCATCTGCGGGCTCATGACCGATCTCGGCGCCATGACGGCCTGCATGCATGTCGGCGGTGCGCTGACCGCATTCTGGTATCCGGTCTATCTCTGGATCACCTTCGGCATGGGGTTTCGCTATGGCCGCGCCCATCTGGTCGGGGCGGCGACCGGCAGCGTCATCAGCTTCGCGATCGTCGTCGCGACGACGCCCTACTGGTCGCAGCACGGCAACCTGGCGGCCGGCCTACTGATCGCCCTGGTCATCCTGCCAGCCTATGCCTCGATGCTGCTGACCAAGCTGACCAATGCCAAGGCCCAGGCCGAGGAGGCCAGCCGCGCCAAGAGCCGGTTCCTCGCCAACATGAGCCACGAGCTGCGGACTCCGCTCAACGCGATCATCGGCATGAGCGGGCTCATGGTCAAGAGCGACCTGGACCCCGACCAGCGGGAAATGGTCACCTCGGTCCAGGCGGCCGGCCGCTCGCTGCTTTCGCTGATCAACCAGATCCTCGACTTCTCGCGCATCGAGTCCGCGAAGGTCTCGGCCAAGTACGCGACCTTCGATCTCCATGCGATGCTCGCCAACCTGGGCACGCTGATGCGCCCCCAGGCTTCGGCCAAGAACCTGCGCTTCTCGATCCACCTCGAGACCGGCGTGCCGGCTGCGATCGACGCCGACGAGCAGTACCTTCACCAGATCCTGGTGAACCTGGTCTCAAACGCGATCAAGTTCACCGAGCAGGGCGGCGTCGGTCTCGTCGTCCGCCCGGTCCGCGGGCCGGAGCGCGACGGCCTGCGCTTCGAGGTCCGGGACAGCGGCATCGGCATCGCCGCCGACGCCCGGGAAAAGATCTTCGACAGCTTCAGCCAAGCGGACGACACAATCACTCGGCGTTTCGGCGGAACCGGATTGGGCCTGGCAATCTGCCGCCAGCTGGTCGAGATGATGGGCGGCCGGATCGACGTCGAGTCCGAGTCCGGCCGCGGCAGCCGCTTCTGGTTCCAACTGCCGCTGTCCGAGCCCGAGACCGCCCCGCGCCTCGCACCGCCGGAGGACGGGCAGCTGATCCTGCTGGGCCGGGACCCGCTGCCGGCGGACCTGGATCGGGCGCTGAACGGGGCCGGCCTGGAGGTCGAGCACGTCGATAGCGTCCAAACGCTGCTGGGATGGCTCGCGCAGCGGCACGGGCAGGGATCCCTGCGGCAGGTTCTGCTGATCGCCCCGGACGGTCTGGACGCGGCGCCGGCGGAGGTCGTATCCGAAGTCGAGGACGCCGGCTTCGCTCTCCCGGCGATCCTGATCGGCCCGGTCGAGCCGCCGCCGGACCGGGCCCTGCTCGAGACGGCCTTCCTATCCTGGCAGGCGGATCTCCAAGACCCCGGGGCACTGCTCGACACGCTGCGCTTCGCCCTGACGGACCGGCAGCCGGCGCCGGCCACGGACAGCGACGCGCTCGCCGTGGCTACACGCCCGCTCGATATCCTGGTAGCCGACGACAACAAGATCAATCGGCGGGTCATCGCCAAGATTCTCGAGCGCGCGGGCCACCGCACGGCGCTGGTCAAGAACGGCGAGCAGGCCCTGGACGCGCTCGCGGCCACGGCCTTCGACCTGGTCATCATGGATATGCACATGCCGGTCATGGGCGGGGTGGAAGCGACCAAACTCTACCGCTTCTCGAATCTCGACCGGCCCCACCTGCCGATCCTCGCGCTCACCGCGGACGCCACGGCGGCCGCCCAGCGCGAGGCCGAAGAGGCGGGGATGGATGCCTGCCTGACCAAGCCGGTGGAAGTCTCCCACCTGCTCGAGACGATCGAGCGCTTCGCACCGGACCGGGCGAAGCGCGCTCAGACGTCGCCCGGCGAGACGGCCGAGCAAGCGGACTCCAACGTGCTGACCCATCCCCGCTTCGCCCAGGCCCGGCAGCGGCCGATCGACCACAAGACCCTGGCCAAGCTGCTTTCGATCGGCACGAGCCCGCACTTCGTCACCAGCCTGATCGACGACTTTCTCGAGGACGGCGAGGATCTGGTGCGGCAGATCACCGTGGCGGCCGAGCAGGGCGACGTGCAAGCCTTTCGGGACCAGGTACACGGCTTGCGCGGCAGCGCGATCAACATCGGCGCGACGAAGCTCTATGAGCTCCTGCTCAGCTACCGCGATCTCACGGCCGATGCCATCGAGCGCGACGGCCCTGGCCATGCGCAGAGGGTCCGCGCGGAGTTCGACATCTGCCGGGATGCGCTCCTGCAGTTCGTGCGCGACCGACAGGACGAGGAAGTTCCTTCCTGAACCGCTGAGTCTTATCGAGTGGCTTTTTCCGCCTGGCGGGACGCAGGGGCGCGCCGGCGGTCTTGGGCCGCCGCCATGCGGGCCATCTTCCTCAGATCCGCGGGTGACATCTCCAGGACCGTGTCGACCCAGACCATGGCGATGTCTCTCAGCTCATCGTAGGTCACGGGATTGACGCGTCGGCGCGCCTGGTAGATCGAGCGGCGCATCCGGTGCTGGCGGTCGTGACCGTCGACGAAGGCCCGCACCGCCTCGGGAGCCTCGCCGGCCTCGGCCAGATGATCCACGAGTCCCAGTTCGAAGAGCTCCTCGGCGCTGTAGATGCGGCCGCTTAGAATCATCCTTTCCGCCTCGATCGGGCCGAGCCGCCGGGAGATCAGGCTGTAGGCGCCCATACCGGGGAACATGTTGAACAAGCATTCGGGGAGCCCGAACTTTGTGCCTCTTTCGGCGATGATGAGATTACCGGACAAGGCCGCCTCGAATCCGCCGCCGAGGGCGTCGCCCTGGACCATCGAGATCGTGATCAGCGGCAGATCGAGATTGATGTAGTTGGCGTAGACCAGGTCAATGCACGCGATCGCGTAGTCGACCAGAGCCGCCCTGTCCCGGCTGCCGACCAATTCCTCGAACAGGCGCAGATCGCCGCCCATGGAGTAAACACCGGGAATCGTTGAACCGCAGACCATGTAGCGCACGGCCGCTGAGCGCCCCGCAGGCAAGCGCGCGAAATGCCGTGTGACGCGCTCCTGTATCCAGCGGCCCTCCGCGGCCAGGCCGCAAGTGATGCTAGGCCGGGCCTCCGGGCTGAAGTAGGTCCAGAGGATCTTGCGGGACGCGTCGTAGTCGACGACGAACTCCCGCAGTTCCCGGCAGGCGTCCAGAAAGTCGACGAACTCACCGTCCCCCGCGGGAGCGTCCGCCACTGGCGGCACCGAAACCGCCGACAGGGGCCGCGCGACGCCATTCTCGGTCAGAGCCCCAGCATCGACCGTTCGGCGTACCTGTGCCTCACCCATGATTGCACCTACCTTGCCCGCATTCCCCTTGTTATCTAAAGTTTATCATTCATTTGGTATTTCGCCAGTGCATATATTGTGAGTAATCGAAACCTATAGTTGCAAAATGTAACTCGCATAATAGGCTTGGTCGCACGATTAGATTCAACCAACAATCGTCATAGTGCATCCCTCACATGCCAGGCTATGACGTTCTGCAGGACAACTTCGAGGCGACGTTCTTCTTCGCGCCGCGGTCCCACGGCTCTAGAACAGATCCAAGTGGTGACAGAATCGCCAGAGGCGATCCGTCACACTTGGGTCTGCTCAAAGAATGTCGATATCGAGCGGATTCACTTATCTTTGCCGGAACCGCGAAGCGTTTCCGTCAAAACATGATCTGCCCTAGACACCCGTTGAGCGGTCGACGAGATGCACGTAGGAGCCGGCTACGTTGGCGCGAAGCAGTCCGGCTGATCCCAGGCATTGCCCGGAGGCGTCGCGAAGGTGGAATAGGGGCTCGGCGCCGAAGGCGCCGCTCGACGTCGGGTTGTCCATGGTTGAATAGTGGAACTCGTGCCCGCGCAAGGACGTACCACTCGGGCCGAGCGGCGTGGCCCCGGCGGTGCTGAGCTGGCGGTAGCCGAGGCTGAGCCGCGGCTGTGCGAACGAGGTCTCCAGCGGCAGCAGTCCGGCCATCTCTCGGGGGTGGCGCTGGGGGTCGATCAGCCGGCGCCCGAGCACCATGAAGCCGCCGCACTCGCCGTAGACGAAGGCGCCACGGGCTGCCGCCTGCCGCAGGCCGTTCTTGAAACGCCGATTGGATTCCAGCTGCGCGGCGTGCAGTTCGGGATAGCCGCCGGGTAGGTAGACGGCATCGGCCTGCTCCGGTGGCGCCTCGTCGGCCAGGGGCGAGAAGAAGGTGATCTCGGCGCCGCACCGCCGCCAGGCGTCGATCACGAAGGGGTAGCAGAAGGCGAAGGCTTGGTCCCGGGCGACGGCGATCCGACGGCCCAGCGGCGGCAGCGGCGGCTCGTCCGGCGGCGCCGGCAGCCGGGCCGGCCGGGCCAGTCGCCGCAAGCGTTCGAGGTCGACGTGAGACGCGACCACGGCCGCCGCCTCGTCCAGGAAGCCCTCCAGGTCGTTGTGCTCGGCCGCCTGGACCAGTCCGAGGTGCCGTTCGGGCAAGGCCAGCGCGGGTGTCCGCGGCAAGGCGCCCAGCACCGGGATGCCGAGCGGCGCCATGGCCTCGCGCAACAGGCGCTCGTGCCGCGCACCGCCGATTCGGTTGAAGATGACGCCGCCGATCTCGATTTCCGGCTGGTGGCTCGCCAGGCCCCGCACCACCGCGGCCGCCGTCGCGGCCATGCCCCGGGCATCGACCACCAGAACCACCGGCCAGCCGGTCACCCGCGCCAGGTCGCCGGTCGAGCCGCGGCCGTCGGGCGCCCCGTCGAACAGGCCCATCACCCCTTCGCCGAGGATCAGCTCGGCGCCGCGGCCGGCGTTCTCCGCGAGCGCCGCGAGGGTGCCGGGACGCATCGCCCAGGTGTCGAGGTTGGTGCAGGGGCGCCCGCTCGCGCGGCTGTGAAAGGCCGGGTCGATGTAGTCGGGACCGGCCTTGACCGATGCCACCGCCACGCCGGCGTTGCGGAAGTGCCGCAGCAGCGCCAACGTGCAGACCGTCTTGCCGCTGCCCGAAGCCGGCGCCGCGAAGAGGAGTCCGCCGGCCATGGGGCTCAGCCCACCTCGCGGTTCCGTTCTTGGTCCAAGGGATCCGGATCCAAGCAGCGCCCGGCCAGTGCGCCGAGCCAATCGAGTCCGTCGCGCAGGCGCACGACCTGGCCGACGACGACCAGCGTGGGCGGCGTGACGCCGGCCGCCCGGGCGTCCGCGTCGCACGACCCGAGCGTGGTCTCGAGCACGCTCTGCGCCGGCAGGCTGGCGTTGCTGACCACGGCGACCGGCTCGTCGGGCGCGCGCCCGCCGGCCATCAGTAGTCCGGCGATCCGCGCCAAATGCTTCAGGCCCATGTAGATCACGATGACCGGCGATCCCCGCGCCAGGGCGGGCCAGTCCAGCTGGTCCGGCACCTCGCCCGCCACATTGTGGCCGGTCAGGAAGGTGACGGCCGAATTGGTGCTCCGGTGAGTTACCGGAATGCCGGCATAGGCCAGGCCGCCGATTCCGGCGGAGACGCCCGGTACAATCCGGAAGGGAACGCCGGCGGAAACAAGGGCCAACGCCTCCTCGCCGCCGCGCCCGAACACGAAGGGGTCGCCGCCCTTGAGGCGCAGCACCCGCTTTCCCTCGCGCGCGTAGGCGACCAGCCGGCAGGAGATGTCGGCCTGCTTCGGCGAAGGCCGGCCGCCGCGCTTGCCGGCGTACTCCAGGACCGCACCCGGGCGGGCGAGCGACAGGATGCTCTCGTTCACCAGGGCGTCGTAGACCACGACGTCGGCGCCGCGCAGCCCCTCGAGCGTGGTCAGGGTGAGCAGGCCGGGATCGCCCGGGCCGGCCCCGGCCAGCCAGACCCATCCGGGCTCGAGCGAGGGAAGAGTGAAGGGCAGGCTTTCCATGGCGCAATCCTAGATTCGCCGAAGCGCCGTGCCTAGAGCAGATCCGGATTTGATGAATCGCTATGGGCGATTCATCAAATCCGGTGAATCTGCTCTAACTCAATGATGTAGATCGGATTCACATGTTTAGACGGAAGCAGGACCTGCTTCCGTCTAAACATGACCCGATCTAGTCAGCACCGGCCACCGATTTATAGAATGGCGACATGGATCGGAAAGCGGAAGGACCTCTCAGGCGCGGCTGGACCACCGGCGCCTGCGCCACCGCCGCCGCGAAGGCCGCCTACGGCGCGCTCTCGACCGGCGCGTTTCCCGACCCCGTGACCATCACCCTGCCGGGCGGCGAGCGGCCGGCCTTCGCCCTAGCCCGCGAAGCGCTGGGCCCGGACTTCGCGCAGGCCGGCATCGTCAAGGACGCCGGCGACGATCCCGACGTGACCCATCTGGCCGAGGTCGTCGTCACGCTGCGCCGCGGTGCGCCAGGTTCGGGTCTTGCGTTCAAGGCGGGCGAAGGGGTCGGCACGGTGACCAAGGCCGGGCTGCCCCTGGCGGTGGGGGAACCGGCGATCAACCCCGCGCCGCGCCGGATGATCGAGGCCGCGCTGCGCGAGGCGGCGGGCGGAGAGCCCGGCGACCTCGAGATCGAGGTCTCGGTCCCAGGCGGCGCGGCCTTGGCGGCGCGGACCTGGAACCCCCGCCTCGGCATCGTCGGCGGTCTTTCCATCCTGGGCACCACCGGCATCGTGGTGCCCTATTCCTGCGCAGCCTGGATCCACTCGATCCACCGGGGCATAGACGTGGCGCGCGCCGCCGGCCTGGCCCACGTCGCCGGCTGCACCGGCTCGACCTCGGAGTGCGCGGTGCAGGCGCTCTACGACCTGCCGGACCACGCCATGCTCGACATGGGCGACTTCGCCGGCGGCCTGCTCAAGTACCTGCGCCGGCACCCCTTGCCGAAACTCACCATCGGCGGCGGCTTCGGCAAGATCTCCAAGCTCGCCCAGGGCCACCTCGACCTCCACTCGGGCCGCAGCCAGGTCAACCTGGACTGGCTCGCCGAACGCCTTGCCGAACTGGACGCGGACGCGGAGCTGGTCGACGCCTGCCGCCGGGCCAACACGGCCAACGAGGTCCTGACCTTGACCCGCGGCGCGGTGGCGCTGGCCGACGTCCTGGCGGAGCGGGCCCGCGAGACCGCGCTGGGCCTCCTGGCCGGCGAGACCGAGGTCGAGGTGCTGATCTTTGACCGCCAGGGCGGCCTGGTCGGACGCTCCCGTGGCTGACCGAAAGCGCCTGCTCATCCTCGGTGGCACGGAGGAGGGCTGGGCCCTGGCCGACTGGGCGGCGCGACAGGAGCGACTCTGCGTCACAACCTCGCTGGCCGGCCGCACGCGCGAGCCGAAACGGCCGCCGGGGCAAGTGGTCTCGGGAGGTTTCGGCGGCGCCGAGGGGCTGACCGCATTCCTGCGGGAACAGGCAACCGACCTGCTGGTCGACGCCACCCACCCCTTCGCCGCGACCATGGCCGGCCACGCCGCCGCGGCCTCAGCAGCCGCCGGGGTTCCCCGCCTGAAGCTCCTGCGCGCGCCCTGGCAGGCCGAGGACGGCGACCGCTGGATCACGGTGCCGGACACGGCCGCCGCGGCGCGCGCCCTGGAGGCACTCGGCGAACGCGTCTTCCTGTCGTCCGGCCGCCAGGGCATCGAGGCCTTCGCGCCGTGCCGCGACCACTGGTTCCTGGTGCGCCTGATCGATCCGCCGTCCACGCCGCTGCCCCTGGCCCGGCACGAGATTGTTCTGGCGCGCGGCCCCTTCGACGCGGACGAGGAGGTGGCCCTGCTTCAACAGCACCGCATCGACGCGCTGGTCAGCAAGAACAGCGGCGGCGGCGCGACCTACGGCAAGATCCTGGCGGCCCGGCGCCTCGGCCTGCCCGTCGTCATGATCGCGCGGCCGCCCGCGCCCCCGGGGGACAGCGTGGCCAGCGTCGAAGCCGCCGCCGAATGGATCGCGGCGCGGCTAGAGCAGATCCGGGTTTGACTGTATCGCTTCAGGCGATCCATCAAACCCGGTGAATCTGCTCTAACTCAATGAAATGTTTAGACGGAAGCAGAACCTGCTTCCGTCTAAACATGGTCCGATCTAGCGTGACGCCCGCCGGTGCGGGCGCAGCAGATGAACGTGGTCGGCGGCGTAGAGACGGCTGTCCTCGAAAGCGTCCTGCGCGAGCACGCGGCCGACCAGGATCAGCGCCGTCCGGGTGATCTTGGCGGCGCGAACCTCGGCTCGGATGTTCGCCAGCGTGCCGCGGATCACCTGCTGGTCCGGCCAGGTGGCGCGGTAGACCACGGCGACC